>NZ_DBLYGC010000023.1:0-51213 GCF_056818865.1 Butyribacter sp. | reverse complement strand
GTAGTTGTCAACTTTTCAGCTTAGAATTTGTGCTTTTCACAAATTCATCCCTATTTTCAGTTAAGATTGCAAACAAGCTTAGCGAGTTTCGCAATTACCTAACAACATATATGCACCAAAATACATTGCATATTGTCATATCCAAATCAAACTTTTATTTTTTCGTCCGATATATATCTTGTAAAGACATTATAACATCTCATAATGCTATATGATATAGTCTGTTTTTTGCAATTTTATACCAATATGCAACATTACATAGCTTATTTATATATCAGTTAGCATTATGGTATATTTTCCATATGTACCCAAAAAAGACATTTTTAATTTAAATTTTCACACTATAAAGAATGCACATTACTTAGAAACGAGGTATGACTATGAATGAAAATGAATTATACTTTTCTATTTTTCCAAACGAACGCTTTATAGATCTTGGACTTTACCAATTTGGTATGGAACAATGTTCTCCATCCCACTCATACGGTCCTGCAGCAAGAAATCATTTTTTATTTCACTATATAATTTCGGGAACAGGCACCTTATATGCCGATGATTCGACCGGCACTACCAAAACATACCATCTTAAAAGCGGCGAGGGATTTTTAATCTTTCCTAATCAGATAACAACATATATAGCTGACAAAGAACTTCCATGGGAATATGTGTGGATAGAATTTGACGGACTTCGTGCAAAAGAAGCTATGGATACGGCAGGATTTTCTTTAGACAGACCGATATTTCACACAAAACAAAGAGATATGAGCCAAAAAATGGAAGAAGAACTCGTGTATATAGCAACTCACTCTGATGAAACTATATTTAATATAATAGGTCATCTTTATCTGTTTCTTGATTATTTTATGCGTTCAACAGTATCAACTGTAGTAAAGGGCAGCACCAAACTTCAGGATTACTATATAAAAGAGGCAATAACTTACATAGAACAAAATTTTCAGAATGATATTTCCGTAGTTGACATTGCAAACCGACTCGGTATTAACCGAAGTTATTTTGGCAAAATCTTTAAACAGACATTAAAACAGACTCCACAAGAATTTCTAATAAATTACCGCATGATAAAGGCAACTGAATTATTGAGACTCACAAAAATGTCAATAGGAGATATAAGCAAAGCTGTCGGCTATGAAAACCAGCTTCATTTTTCGCGTGCATTTAAGAAGATATATAATATCTCACCAAGAGAATGGCGAAACATAAATGCAGTTAATAATATGTAGAATTTTATTTGATCAAAAATCGCACTAATCTTTTGGAATTGCTTAAAAAAATAATAAGGGCTGTCACGCTAAGTTCTATTCATACAATATACAGAGAAGAACTCTGTTATCATCAGCTACATTTGTATAGATTATACTTACTGTGACAGCCTCTTATTTAATTAAATCTTTGCTTTCATTTTATAATCATCTCGTATTTTTAGACACTATGATTTTTACCTCTGCTTTAAAATACTACTACCGCTACTGAATTTGCAGGGAGCAATATCTCTGCTGTCTGATTATTTACGGCTGTCTGATATTTTACGGGAACGACATATTCTTTTTCTTTAGTATTCACATTTGCAACACCAGCAAGATCCTTATCCACCGTAAGCATTACGACTTCGGCACTCGCAACCTTTTTGTAAGCATCAAGTTTTACTGATACTTTCTTTGCAACATTATCTGTATTTACAAGTTTTGCATAGATGTTCTTTTCATCTCTTGTTACGGAGTTAAATACAACTCTGTTGTATGCATTTAATTTATAGTCAAGGACTATACTCTTGTTTCCTGCCTCATCTGTATAAT
This sequence comes from Butyribacter sp., assembly GCF_056818865.1. Classification (NCBI taxonomy): domain Bacteria; kingdom Bacillati; phylum Bacillota; class Clostridia; order Lachnospirales; family Lachnospiraceae; genus Butyribacter; species Butyribacter sp. Next base: position 49,399 of record NZ_DBLYGC010000023.1, on the reverse strand, counting down.
ACATCTGAAGTCCCCTCGCATCTCCGCATCCGTAATTAACGGTAAATACATACTGTTTTCCATCCTCAAGCGGCTCAAAATTGCACTCTCTCAAGTTTCCAGCAAGCTCACTTGATGAGTAGTCGCCCATTCGGTAGCCCTCACTTCCGTCCTTAAAGACTCTTACACCGGTGAGATAACCGTGCATTGAAACAGCATACTCAACGACATTTTTATTCTTCTCTGATATATCCGTAAGACCTGCTCCAACAAATAATCCGCCGTTTCCTGAAATCCTCTTTGCTGTCACATTTACCTTATAATCCGTCCAGCTGTCATCATATATATATATTCCATTTGCAGCTTTGTCTGTTGCCTTAAATAAAATTCCATCTGGCTGTTTTTCATAATTCTCAGAACCCGGTATCAGTGAAATTTTCTCATTAAGCTCTTTTGCAAAATCCTGGCTGAACAATACACTTCCGTCCGCATTTGAGATTATCTCAATCTTTTGTAAAAGCACATCTGCTTCTGTCACTGAAACTGACACTCCGCCGTGTGGTATAAGCTGTTTTTTCTCTTCCTTGTCATACATCTTAAATGATGTATCTACCGCATGGTCACCTATGTACTTTGCAAACATCTGCTGAACATAATAGTTTGGTGTGTGCCATACAGAATCATTATCAAACCATATTGCATCCGGTGTCCAGCGGTATGCTCCGTCATAAATCACCTTGTTAAATAATGGTGCTGTTGCCGCAAGTCTCACTACATCCGAATTATTTTCAAACCCTGTCATAACAGCAGCTTCTGCAACTGCTCCTGCAAGTGTGTTCTTGTCAGATGAAGCATATTCACCCACAAATACTTTCGATGAATTGTCATCATCAATTGTTCCGTCTGCCTTATATGCTCTGTAGTAATAATCATATCTGTCCGCATTTTCATACAGATATGCATTTGAGCGATAATAATGCTCATCGACTACAGTTTCCATATAATGTTTCTGGTATTTGTACCACTCAACATTTTCGTCAAAGCTTTCGTTTCCGTCAGTAAAGGCAATAACTGCACCCTTATCCTTGAGATTTCCGCTTAAATATCTCCAGCCAAACTTATATGCATCGTCATCTGCCTGCGCACCTACCGTTGAAATGATTGTAAGGTCATATCCCGGATAATTCTTTTCCATATGCCCATCAATGGCATGTTTAAATTCTTCAAAACTTGCGAAAAATTCCTCGCCCCAGTTTTCATTACCAACACCTAAAAGATGCATGTCAAACGGCTTTTCATGTCCCATTTTCTTTCTTAGTGCCGCCCACTCATTATTCTCACAGTCGGTACTGATTGCAAAGTCAATAAGGTCTGTAAAGTTTTTGATATATTTTTTCTGAAGTTCTCCACCTGCCGGATTTGCATAATCAGAACGTGCCTGACAAAGCACTCCGCAAGCCATAACAGGAAGTGGTGATGCTCCTAAGTCCTCGGCAAGCTGGAAATACTCCATATATCCAAGTCCCATTGTCATCATATAACCCCATACATTAAAGTTTTCTTTTCTGTATTCAATATCATCAACAGAATCTTTCCAGTCATATACATTTTCCCAAATAAATGAGCCTTCCGAAACGCATCCGCCCGGAAATCTTAAGAATTTTGGATGAAGGTCACGCATTGCCTCAACAAGATCCCTTCTGAGACGGTAATTCTTATTGCCTGTATAGTTTGCATGAGCCGTAGCACTTGTGCTTTCCTCATCTGCTCCCCAAACATTCTCAGGCATAAGAGAAACCATATCTATCGAAATTTCTCCTTCAAATATAAGTCTAAGCTGTGCATAACCTGTCTTTTTAGCAGTAAGAACAAGCTTTTTGCTCTCACCGAACTTATTCCACGCATCAGTAATTCCATCGAGAACTATCTCATCACTTACTAATGCATCATCCTCATCGACAAGTGAAACTTTTATCTTTGCCACATTATCCGTACTCTTAGCCCATATTGAAAAATCGTACTTTTCATCTTTTTTAAGATACATAGAAAGTGCTGCTGTCATATCGCAGAAACCTCTGTTATAAAGAACTGCACCTGATTTTGCAGTAATATAATACTCGCTTGTATCAGGCTTTGTAATTCCAAGATGCTCATTTAAACCACCCTCACATTTAGGTGTAACTTTGTCTGTATCACCGAACCAAAATGCAAGCGGTGTATGATTTCTGCCTGTAGACTTTCCGTTCTCCCCTGATGATGGGTCGTATGTATTGTATGTAAATGCCTCAAATGAACGGTTATTTACAAGTTCTGCATAAATACCTCCATCTGCCGCATTGTTTATATCCTCATAAAAAAGTCCGTAAAGAGTATCACTTATCTTTACCTTTTCACTGTCAGCATGGATAGTAAGCTCATATGGAACCTCTGTCTTTGGAACAACCGTAACATAATATTCGATAGTCTTTTTTTCATCATCAAACGAAAGAATTGCACTAAGTTTTATATACTTAGCTTTCTCAAAATCTCCAACTTTTCCGTCAGAACTTAAAACAGATTCATCCTCTGACTTCCATACGACATTTACCTTTCCTCCCATATAAGATGTAGGAAGCTCTATGTCCTCTGTTATTATCTTGTCAGGTGCCATAAGATACTTTTCACACACCATCTCAAGAATATCTTTCTTTGAAATACTCTCACAAACAATATCTACTATCTCACCCTCTGACAAAGCAGAATCATAAATCCTAAAGTCTGAAAGTGCCACGTTTGCATCAGGATCTGCATCAAACTGTGAACGACCGATAAAATTGTTTACATATCTTCCATCTTCCTTAAGACCTGCAAACCATTCTCTGAGTCTCCTATAATTTCCGCTTGATGTCTGGCTTATAAGACCATCTGCAATAAGTTCTCCGTCAACATATACCTGTGGACCCGCACTGCTGAGTGTTCCGTTTTTCGTACCGTGGACAACTACGGCAACATGCATCCATGTATGCTCCGCGAATCCTTTTCCCGGATCAGCAAGCAAATCAGCACCGCTAAAGCAGCTTGCTCTTAAATTTCTGGTGAGAAAGAAATAAGGTCCCATTGTAGAATGACCAAAATCAAAAAGTCTCTCCCAAACATTAACTCCTTTAGAAAGATTCATCCAAAATGAAATACAAAGACCATCATCATCAGAAATTGATTTAAGAATATTTTCAGGTAATTTAAGATATGAAGCAGCAGCCTTTCCATCACCGCTAATCAAGACCGCATTTCTTCCGTCAACCTCTTTTATAACAGGCGCATTGTCCCCGGCAGGAACAGCATCAAAACCATTTCCCGAACTGTCTGCTCCAATATTTTTTTCATTATCAAACTTGTACCATGCTATCATATATGCTTCTCCTTTTTCAGTATTTTTATTTTTCAAAGCTATGATACCATTTTACAATTTATTAAAATAATTTACAATATTATTTTCAAAAAAATGTAACAGTTCATCCCCAAAAAATGTTCGAAAATTACCCCTGGTATATCAGAAGTTCCTGTACTGCTTCTTTTCGAAGTTTCTCCTCTTCTACTGTCCTCTGTTTTCTTTCTTTATCCATGTAGCAAACTTCATATACAACTGGATTAAAAGATGTGACTTTCATATAAGCAGTGAGTGATAACGGAATAGATGCTACATCTTCTTCCAGATAATGGTCTCCAAGCTCACGGAGAATATCTGCGATTTTATCAATGTCTTCTGTATTTCCAACTTCTACCGTAAACGGTTCACGGTCATACAGTTCTTCATCGTTTTCAATATATTCCATTCCTGAGACACAGGAGATGTCTATTGACTCAATATTCTGCAGGAGTAAAAATGAACCGTTATGATATACTACTTTAAATCCAAAGCAGCACGGATACTTTGGCTCAAGGGAAATTTCAAATTCATAATCATCCCCGTCGTAAACAACATCCACAAACGGAATCATAAAATTGTATACACGATCATACAGATATATCCGACTGCATATCTTCCACTGCGTTCTGTCAGTACCATCTTGCTTCGTTCAAGTTTAAATCCATTTTTGCCTTTCGTATATGTGCAGGTAATACCTGTTCCTTCATCGTCAGCACTTGAAAAATACAATTTCTTTCCATAAGAAAATCTGTAGATGAGATATCTTGACGATTTCGCAACCTGTTTGTAACGTCCGGAAACTTTTTGATACAATACCGTATTAAGTGTATTGTCATTATGCTTTTCCATATAGGTTCTGCCATTTGATTTGAACGTCCGCGATGATGCCTGCACCGTTGTCGTCCTGACATTGGTTATCGCAAAACATCCCAGAACCATAAACAATAACAACAGACATAGTTTCAAATGCTTTCTCTTTGTGTTTTTCATTTTCTTTTTTCTTTTTCGTATTCTTTCAGTTCTTTCAGAGCCTTCTCACCCTGTGGGTAAAGAATGATGATATTAAAGATCGTCATCAGTCCGATTCCAACATCACCAAGATCCCACACAAATGTATATGCTGCAAGGCCGCCGATGAACAGCATCACAAGCGCCAGTACTTTGTATGCAGTCTGTGAAGCCCAGTTATCTCCGAAAAGATATGCAACATTGCATCTCGCATAAAAAAGGATGCCCAGAAACGTCGAAAAACTGAATAAAAACAGCGTCGCCGCAATAAAGATCACACCAAAACGGCCAAGATGATGTTCCATTGCTGTCTGCAGAAGATCCATTCCGGAAAGTCCTGTAACTTTTTCTTCCGGCGCAAGCAGCATGATAAATGCTGTACAGCTGCAGATCACGATCGTATCCACAAATACCCCGAGCGCCTGTACCAATCCGGCTTTGACCGGCTGGTCACATTCTGCCGCTGCTGCCGCACACGGAGCAGATCCGGAACCTGCTTCATTCGAAAACAGTCCACGTTTGATTCCATTCATTAGGACTGCGCCAAAACCGCCGGCTGCTGCCTGTCGGAATCCAAATGCTTCCTCAAAAATTCTTGCAAAAACACCCGGCAAACTTCCAAGATTCATCACAATGATCAGAATCGTGATTGCAAAATAGCATACCGCCATGACCGGCACTACCATATCCAGGATCTTAACTGTCGCATCTTTACGAAGCACTATCACAGCAGCCACAGCAACAAGTACTACCGTCATATAGATCGGCGGAATGGAAAATGCATTTTTAAATGAAGAAACAACAGAATTGCTGATCACTTGACTGATACCGCACCAGCAGATCAGACCGGAGATTGCAAACAACACAGAAATCACCACTTTGTTTCTCTTTTTCTTCTGTTTTTCTTCTACATATGCATGAATATAATACGCCGGACCGCCGCGATAACCTCCGTACAGCGGATCTTTTTCTTTATAAAGCTGTGCCAGTGTCGCTTCAATAAAAGCTGTTGATGAACCGATAATTGCCGTCACCCACATCCAGAAAACCGCACCGGCGCCGCCTGCCGAAATTGCCGCAACAACACCGATCAGATTTCCCATACCGACACGGGTTGCCGTCGAAACGATCAGTGTCTGAAATGAAGACAGACTGTTTTTTTCTTGTTTCTTCTCAACCAGTGCCTGCACCATATCCGGGAACAGGCGAATCGGCAGAAAACGCGTCCGAACCGTAAAATAAATTCCTGTGGGAATCAGTAATATAATCAGAAGCGAAATCCCCAGAGTGCTGCCGCCCGGCAGTGGAATCTGCACCAGATCTCCCCACAGAAAACTATATACTTTCTCAATCAGAGTAACTATCATACTTTAAACCCTCTTCCATACTCACAACATCCGGGATACATGCTGCTCACGTCATCTACAACAGCCTGATTCCCGGACAGATACCATAATAGTATAGCCCATATTAACCCTTAAACGCAAGTACTTTTAGGGTTTAAAGTCAAAAACTTTAAATAAAGAATTTCTATGGGGTAGGGGAAGTGCGCTTTCTTTGCGCATGATTTCAGTCATTTATACACAACAGGTACAAAAAGGGAGATGCGAAAAAACTCAATCGAGTTTTTTCACATCCCCTTTTTGGTGCTGAATAGCCTTTCATTTTTACACCTGAATAGCAACATTCTCCCTGACATTTTTTCTGAGTGACATCAATAGCAGCAAAAATAGAACAATTATGAACCACACATTTCCAGCCTGAAATTTAACACTTTGATAAATACCATATTCACGAATATTAAATTTCCTTATAATCTCAAGACTAAGCACTATCCCGGCTGCAATTCCCGAAAAGATAAACAGGATAAGCTGGTACCATATTATCTTTTTCACTCTTCTTTCTGACATTCCAAGTTTTCTTAATATTACATATTCTTTTCTTCTCGACTGTATCATATTTGCCGCCGCATTTACCCAGCCTATTCCTGCCATTATGCTTAACATATAGAGTAAAAACCTCACAATAAAATATCTCTGTTTAAGAATTTTATGCGAAAATGCCATTACCTGCTCAAAACTCTGCCATCTGAGTGCCGTAAATCCCATGCGGGCATTTTGCAAACTCACATCAAGTTTTTTTGTCATTTCATGTGCAAATATGTTCCATTGTTCTACTCTCATATCTTTTGGAAATGATTTAAATATTTCATTATCTGTGTCAATGATGACGACATCAAAAATATTGTCAGGAATAATCCCAACAACCGTTACTGTTGTACTAACTCCCTTATAATCCTTCCACATTCTATACTCGTTTTCTGTTTTTTCATCATAATATGAAAAATCTGCATCTTCTGTACTAAGCGTTATCTTATCACCTGTTTTTATCTTATATTTTTTAGCAGCTTTCCTGCTTATCAATATCGAATGTGCAAAATCTGATATATCACTTTTCACAAGCCCCGATTTCTGCATTTTTTCCAGTGATGCAAACGATTCTCCACCTCCAAAGAAAAACTCTTTGCCCGATGTTTTTTTTGCCGTAATGCCTATTCCCGTATCTATATCCGCCTGCAGAAATACATTTGTATCTGCCTGCTGTTGAATCTTTTTACACAGATTGTCAATTTTTGAATAACTATATGACTGGTCATCATTTATAAGTACATCATCCATATATATGCCCTTATAATATATATCATTGTTTTTTCCTATCTCATCCATCAAATCCTCACCGCAATAAGAAAATGCCGTGAGCATGATTATCGTAAGTATCATAAGAAAATTTTCTTTCATTTTCGGAACAGCCATCTTATAACTTATGAGCATATCATGCGGCAATACCATTGATAAAAAACGGTTTATAATTCCTTTTCCTGAATATGCTTTATTTGACGAACCATCATTTTTCATGGACTGGTATGGAAGTTTATTTATAAATGACTTTGAAAATAATGTAAGAAATATTTCTACCCCGGCAAATACTATTGCCGTAATCCCTAACGCCAATGAAATATCAACTGTTCTCGCTTCCGCAGCAAAATCAAATTCTTTAGCTGTAATACTAAACAGAATGTTTCCGGCTAACAGAGAAAACACAAAACCTGACAGACACCCTGCACCTGTTATATAAATTCCAAGCAACGAAAATATCGTTTTTACCTGTCGTATACTTGCACCCATCGTCCGCATAACAGCCATATCCCTGCTGTATTTCTGCATAAATCTCCTGAATACGGCAGCTATAAACAACAGACTTATTATAACGACTATAACCGCAAGAATGTTCATAAAGCTCGAATATACATTTACATAGGACTGATACTCCTTAGAATCCTCTATCATAGTTATATCAAGTTTTTTATCTGCATTCTTTATAGCATTTTTAATCCAGCTCATCTTTTTGCTGCGTTTTGTCTTTATCAGGATATATGATGAACCTATATCTTCTTTTTTAATCTCACTAAATGCTTTCTTAGTAACTACAGTAAAAAATATATTTTGAAAAGAAAAATTATCATCATAAATTATCTCTGATACAGTAAACTCCTTTTCACCGCAGTAAACAGTATCACCGACTTTAAGATTTTTAGAATCAGCAAGCTTCTGATTTATTACCATCAGGTTGTCTCTCAAACGGCTGTAAAACTTATATCGTGCCCTGTTTAACCTGCCATTGTCAGTGCCTATCATATATGTGTTAACTGAAGTTTTTTCTGTCAAATCCGTTCTAATATCAATATAATCAAATATTCCCGTATTAAGTTCATCAATTCCATCAATACCTAATACCTTTTTTAATACGTTATCATCAATTTTTGAATAATCTTCATGAGAAGCTATGATGTCACAATCCCCAAACGTCTCTCTCATATTTTGAAGATATGACTTTTTAGAATTTCTTGTAAGCTGAAACATCAGAATAAGCATTGTACTCACAAAAAATATGCATATTACACACGAAACCGTCAAAAATCTGCTCTTTTTTAAGAAGTTAATACTTATTCCGTTCAGCTTTTTTATATCTTTATTCATTTTTATGATTTTCTCCCATCAGGCAATAAGACTACGAAATATATCAAGTATATTCGTAAAATTATCGCTGTCATCCCCATTTTTGTATTCGCTCTTCACCTCACCGTCATGCAGAAATATTACTCTGTCAGCATATGTGGCAATAATCGGATCGTGCGTTACAATAATGAAACTCTGTCCTTCTTCCTTTTTTAACTGCATAAACAAGTCCATTATCTCAAGCGAAGTATTATAGTCAAGATTTCCGGTAGGTTCATCAGCAAGAACAATGTCAGGATGTGTCACGACCGCCCTTGCAATTGCTATCCTCTGCTGCTGTCCTCCTGAAAGCTGTGTGATATTGCTGTCAAGCTTATCTTCAAGCCCAACCCTCATAACAATATCTTTCACAATTCCCTCCGTCTTTTTTTCCTTTTCACCTTTAAGAATCAACGGCAAAGAGACATTCTCCCTGACTGACAAATCATTTAACAGACTGAAATCCTGAAATATAAAACCAATGTGCCTGTTTCTTATCTCAGTAGCATGAGGTTCCTCTGAATACTGTTCTTCCTTTTTCCCGTTCAGCCAAATCTCTCCGTCATCCGGTATCAGAAGCGCACCCAAAACATTTAAAAGCGTACTCTTTCCTGAGCCGCTTCCTCCCATAACAGCAAGCATCTCACCTCTTTTAAGGCAAAATGAAATTCCTTTCAATGCCTCAACTTTTGAATCACCTGTAATAAATGTTTTTTTAATGTTTTTTACTTCTAATATAAACCCGTTTTTTTCTTTCATTTTTTCCCGCCTATACTTTTTTGTCCAGAGCTTTGACTTCATCTATGAACAATTCTGCTATTTCTGCTATTTCTTCATATGACAATTTACCAGACTGCAACATGCCCTTTGCAACTTTAATTGCTTTTGCATGTTCTGTTTCATTTCTTCCATCGCTCTACACATAGTCGCAACCCCTTTCTCATCTTCTCATAAAAACTAATTACAATAATTTTTACTTACATAATTTTTTATAGACTGTACATCTTCCGGCATACGACAACCTACGATATACTCACCGTCATTGTTTGAGCTTCTTATAATACAGCCCTCAAGCGGATGAGCTGAAATTTCGTCAAAATCATCTACGGAAACTACGATATTCTTTTCTCTTGCATCTGCAAAAACTGAATCAAAAATCGAAATGGCAAAACCGTTTGCGCTGATATTTACCATATGGCCCTGATATGTTTTATCTTCACCTTCAAATTTTACAGTACATGTGTTTGTAATCGGCATACGAGGATATTTTCTTCTATTATATACCTGTGGATTTGTTTCAATATGTAATTTAAACTGTCCGTTTTCACCTGGCTTGCTGCGTTGGATAACTATATCGCTCCAACAGTACAATACATTATCTACTACAATATTAAGTTTGCAGATATTGTTTTTGTGTCTTTCCCTGTTCTCAAAAATATCACCAGCTTCATTTTCAATGGTTACATATATATCATTGCCGTTTCTGTCAGTAACTTCACCTGTATATTCTTTCTTTGCACCATTTACATCACTTATCGAAATTTTCATGCCGTGTTTTACATCCTGAACTCCCATAAATCCTCCGACACCGAGTTCTTCCATAAGTTTTCCGACAACCTTCTCAATATCTATTGCACTCTGTGCACTTGACTCATATTTGCTAAGCATCGTCTTTGTGGTGAGTTCTGCCTTATTTATGCTCTCCGTCATCACATCCATGACATCGCCTACCTGGTTCATGTTGTCGATAAGCGTCTTGTTTGATGCCTCCACTTCTTTGACAGCATTATCTACTGTTTTAATATTTTCACCTAAAGTTGTCGCATCATTTGTAATCTTTGTCACACTTGTATTTACATTTGAAACTTTTTCAATATTTGTCTGAATAAGTTTTATTGTCTGTGCAATCGACTCCATCATCCTGGCAGATGTCTCTTCAAGTCTTGAAAGTGCTTCCATTATACTGCTTGAAGAAGCCTGCGTTCCATTGCTTAGATTTCTTATCTCATCAGCAACAACTGCAAAACCTTTACCTGCTTCACCTGCTCTTGCTGCTTCAATGGATGCGTTGAGTGCAAGAAGGTTTGTCTGTGAAGTTATACCTGCTATCGTGCTTGTTTCATCTTTAACACTTCCGAACTCTTTCTTAAAATCTACCAGTATATTCTCAACTTCCTTTGAAAGCTCTGACATCCTGTTTGTTGTATCCACTACCTCAACCAGATCTTTTGCACTTGTATCCGCATGCTCAACTGAAGCATTTATAAGATCAACCACCTGCTCCATAAGACCGGCAACATCAGTCACCTGATTATCTATCACCTTAGTCATCTCTATTGATGAAACAGTTTTATCATTCAGCACACTATTGTTGTCCGAAAGCTTCACCATGTCCTCTACTACGTCATCTGCACCGGCTTTGTTCTCATCAGCGAGTTCTCTTACAACAGTTACACCGTCTACGACTTCATTGCTCGCAACTTTGACCTGCTCTACAGTCTTAACAACCCTTGCAAGATTTTCCTCAATTGAAGATGTAAGTGCACCATCTGACTCTACCAGATGCTTGATTGCCATATTTGTACAGGCATAACAGCACAAAACAATAGCAAATTCCAATACACATTCTTCACTTGATACAAAATCCATAATCCCCTTTACAAATCCCTTATACATATTACTTGAAAACAAAATGAATAATGTTATCCACATCATTACCTTTATAAATTTCGGATCTTTATAAAGTACCAATATCGACAACAACGGTAATATAAATACATATGATACCTGATCAAGAGAAGTCCATGCAATAACTGAATAAAACAACAGATACCCCAATCCAAGTATCCACTTGTACCGTTTGTTATCTTCCCCTTTTACCTTTAACAGTATTTTGCTAATAATAAGTAATAACCAGCCAAGAATACAGAACATCAAAAAATATCCCATATCAAGCTTGCCTGTAAATACCTTTACACTATAAAAAACCGACACAATAATCATCAATACAAACCACGTAAGCCCTGCCATTTTATTTGCCTTGGCAATGAAAAACGCCTCATCATATTCTTTCATACATCTGTACCTCGTTTCTTTCATTAATTTAAATACTGTTTACCAAATATTTTAATATACTCTCGTGTTTAAATCAATATTATATATTGACAAATTTTTTGTAACAATATAGAATATGCATTATAATTCTAATTAGAGTTCTAATTAAAGTTGTAACCAATTTAAAATTATTTTTCAACTTAAAATCGGAGGTTTTTTATTATGAAAAAAATTTTAATACATTTCTTAACATCTGCGCTTTTAATTTCAATACCACTGGCATCTTTAACGACATCAATGTATACCGTAACAACCATAGCAAAAGCAGGCAAAAAAATTGAATGGAGTTCAAGCAACAACTCCATTGTTACGGTTAATAAAGCAGGACTTGTAAAGGCAAAAAAGAAAGGAAAAGGCAGAATAATGGCAAAATACAACAAAAAAACTTATACCTGCAATGTCACAGTAAAAAATAAAAACATCTCAAAACCCGATCCATATGATGGAGATGTATCATATCCTGTATCTTTTGCATTTGCAGAAAAAAACAGTGCTGTCACCTACGGCAAGGTTAATATTGACAAATATTTTTCAAATACCACCAACAAAAACAAAAAATGTGCTGTAGTACTGCCGCCACATTATGACAAAAATAAAAAATATCCGGTATGTTATCTTCTACATGGATTAGGTCAGGATCACACTGATTGGCTTAATGCAAAAGCACCTGTAATCATTGGTAATATGATTGCCGAAAAAACAGCAAAGGAAATGATACTTGTACTTCCAAACTGTCGTGCGAGAGCAAATGATACATATGTCGGTGATGCATTTTCTCTTGACAATTATCACGCATTTGATAACTTTATAAACGATCTTCGTGATAACCTTATGCCTTACATAAAAGAGAATTACTCAATACTTGAAGGACGTGAAAACACTGCCATTGCCGGTTTTTCGATGGGCGGGCGTACAGCCTTATACATAGGACTGTCAATGCAGGATACATTTGGCTACATAGGCGGTTTTTGTCCTGCTCCGGGACTTTTTGCATATAAAATGAATGGTATTGCTGAGGATGGTCTTTTCAAAGAAGATAATTTCAAACTAAATGATGAATATTCTAATAACACACTTTTAATGATTGTTGCTGGAAAAAGTGATTCCGTTGTCTTTGATATACCTGAAACATATCATAACGCACTTGTACAAACAAACACAAAACATATATGGTACAAGACAACAGGCGGTCATGATATTACAGTAATGGATCATGGTTTTTATAATTTTGCAAAAAGACTTTTTAAATAATTAACAACCAATTATTATATACATCAAAATATTCTGACTATTATCACAACAGCCGGAAAATTGATAGTAGTCAGACATTTTTTATATACTCCCGGTATCTTCTGAACAGAAAATTCCGAAAGTACATTTTATAGATAAAGAGGATTTTATGTATGAATGAAAAATTTTTTTTGAAACTACTTGAACTTTCAGCAGCTCACGCCAAACGCAGCCAGATTATTTTTGAAAAACTTAATCTTTCAAATGCACAGCCCAAAGTATTGTATATTCTAAGAACAATTGACGGATGCACCCAAAAAAAAATTGCTTCTGTATGTAAAGTCACTCCGCCATCAATGACCTCCATCCTTAACAATATGGAAAAAGCAGATTTTATTTACCGTGAAAAAACATTAACCAATAACAGAAAACATGCACATAGAGTTTATCTCACCAAAAAAGGAAAAATAACTGCTGAAGAAGTTTATTCCGAATTTGAAAAACTCGAAAATTTATGCCTTAAAGGTTTTTCAGACGAAGAAAAACTTCATGTATTTGAAATTTTTGAAAAAATAACTGAAAATCTTAACTCACGGTCAGATTTATAAAAATTATAAATCTGACCGTTTTTTCATTTGCATCTTCTAACTATATTTAAAAATTCTTTTTTTGCACTCTCAAGCAGATTTTCTGTTACTCATGCTGTTTCATGTCGCATATACTCTTTCCTTCATCTTTATGTAACACTGTTATTTTATTTGTCAAGTGGGCGTGTAATAATTTTAATCTCACTTATTTATTGTATACTTTTCAATAACACATTCATGCTTTTTTGTTTTTTTATCATAGCTTATTCCAACTAGCAATATTTCCCCTGTGTATTGCTTTACTGTATCTGAATAATCTTTATCTTTTATTTGTTTTATTGCCGTTTCCGCTTTTTGATCCCATTTCAACTCAACAACCATTGCAGGATAATTCAGGCTGTGTTCCGGTTTGGGCATAAAAACAAAGTCTGCAAAGCCTTTTCCTGTCGGCAATTCCCTTACAGGTTTAAAATAATACTGCATTGCCCCAAGATACGCTATGCTCAATACACTGCTTAAAGAATTTTCATCATTATACTGAATTGCTGATGCATAATTTGTATGAATCTCTTCAATTTCTGCTGCCACTCTGACACTATCCAGCTCAAGAGTTGCCTCAAGTAATTCAAGTGATTTTTGTTGAAATTCTATGAATTCATTCCATTTTTTCTTTTTTATCGCTCTGAATAATTCTTCCCTTATCTCCTCATTTGGCACAAATGCCATTTCTCTTTTTTGATTATATGCAAGATAGCCAAGATGTATAAGATATGTCAAAATATCATCTTTGTCTTCAAAATTGACCGTATCGTTTTGAAACGAAGTAACATCTATTTCTACCGAACCGCCAGCCAGCATCTCTATTACCGCACTCTTTAACCCGTCAAAATCCATATTTATCAACGGAACTATTATCCTGTATGAACCTGTTTCTGACCAATAACTCCTAAATTCCCCCTCAATCATCAGACTTACTACTGCATTTGGATTATAAATATGATATCTGCCCAGTTTATAGCCGTCATACCATCTTTTTACTTTGTAAAAATCCTGTCCATACCTATCACATAACTTTTTCACTTCCTCTTCTGTAAATCCGATGTATTCTGCTAACGGTCCTGGGGTTAACATTGTATATTGTTTAAAATTATTAAGTGCCAACTGTGTTTTTAATTTTTTTATTGGTAAAATCCCCGTAAGATAAGCAATACCTATATATTTGGTGGGTTCAACCCCCTTAAACATCGCTCTTAAAAAATTGATATATTCTTCCTGAACTTTTTTATTATTTGCTTCATCACGAATTATAATGTCCCATTCATCTATAATAATAATAAATTTTGTTCCATTCATCGAATTTATTACAGATAACGCTTCGGGAAGCGATTTTATTTTTTCAGACAATTCATTCGGATAATACTCTCTCAATTCACATATCGTTTTTTCTGTTATATATGACACTACATTTTCTGAACCTCCTGCCGGTTCAATGCACCATTGAATGTCAAGATGTATAACATCATATTTATTTATATTTTTTTTAAACCCTATACTTTCACTTATTTTTAATGTTGAAAACATTTCTCTCGAATCACAGCCTTTACTATAATATGCTGCAAGCATATTTGCCGTGACAGACTTTCCAAACCTTCTTGGACGGCTGTTACATATATACCCCTGCAATGTATTCATAACTTTATTTGTATATTCTAACATCCCTGTTTTATCCACATAGATTTCTGAATTTAATGCCACCTGAAAAGCACTATTGTCAGGATTAACAAACATTGCCATACCTTTGCACCTCTTTCTCCAATATACTGTTTACTATTTTAACATACTTTATTTTCATTTGCCATAACGCCGCTTATTTGCAATATTCGATTACCCTGCGAACAAAGTCTTCGTATGTCGAAAATATTTTTTTATCGTTTATACTGTAAAACTCAAAATCAGGCTGTGGACTAAATGAATTATTTATTGTTATCGTAATCGGTTTTTCTTTTGCAATTTCAAGAAGATACGGAATACAATTATCTCCGCATCTAGAAACACATACATATTGTTCATCAGTATTCAGCAAAATCAGAAGTGCCTTAGTTCCAGAAGATAATTTATCAGGAGAAATTACAACCGGCTTATCATCAACAAAATGCCTTGCCGTAAAAGAAAGACCATTTATCTCATAAACACGGTCTATTCCCTTTAAAATATTTTTTGCTAATTCGCTTGTAAACCAATCTTCTTCATAACAGTTGTCAAAATATGAGTCAACATAATAAAGTTCATCATCCAAATGTCCAAAATAAACCGAAAGATTGCAACTATTTTTTTCATCTTTCAATTCCTGTATGTTATCTGCCATTCTAATCCTCATTTCTACACACATTTTTATACATCTCAAATTTATGTCAAGTGTGCACAGACACAAATTGCCGCTCCATACAACTATGAGTTCTATACTTGTATAGACTCTTTATCAGTATGAGCTTGTGACAAAATACTGTATAAACAGTATTTTTCACATTATCACTTCAAAACCACATAATCTGAATACTTACTTAACTTAAAAACTTTTCTGCTATCAGTAAAAAAATTTTTAAAATTGCAACTTTCACACTGCTTACACTTTTCAAAACAACTGCAAGTAGATGATTTGCCATATTGACTCAGTTTGTCATGTACAAATGCTACAAGTTCTTTTTCAGAATATCCTTCAACATCAATATTCTTATCCATAATCTCCAGCAAAAACGCTTCAAAACTATCATAATCTAATATCTGAAGTTCTGAATGTTTCAATAAAAGATTGTAAAAATCTTTTATACAAGTACCAAAACCCATTCTGTCAAAAATTATTAACTTTCCATATTTAACAATATTAAAACATCTTTTGTAATTGTCTTTGCCATAAAATGATTCACAATTTTCAACACACTTTTTAAAAAAGCTAAATCCCGTCGTTGAATCTTCTATCATTATCGTATCTATTGGATACTTTGAATTTTTTGTGTAAAGTTTCTGATATTTAGGGCTTATTGTCAATTCTGTGCTTTTCTTTACAATCTTATAAATAGCATCAACCGAATACGCTAATTGAGCAAGTTTATTTTCTCTTGTCATTAAAACAAACCAATCATCTGAATTTGATATATATTTTATTGTTTCTTTTATATTATTTTTCTGCAGACAGTTACAATCCTCGTCTATCAATATTATTTTTTTCTCATTATTATTTTCAATATCATTTAAGCTGTCAACTGCCTGTAATTTTAAACTAGATGTCAAAACAGCTCTATTTCCTGGAAATTTCTTGACAGCATCGAACAGACAAGTTTTTCCCTTTCCACTTTCATCATCGATTACCGTTATTCTATATTTCAATTCAGCACTAAATTTTAACCTGCCTAACTTCAAATTAAATCTCTGCACTCTTATCACCTCATCTACACTAATTTAATAATCTCAGTAAATCCTAATAGTTCTGTAAATAAATCCTGTCCTAAATTTTTTAATGTTGGGATATGGATAAACAGCACATTTCGAAAATTCTTTTGTAGCATATCATAATATGCTGCATTACATAAATACTTTGTTGAAGTATTTGATACCGTACATTTTATGTTTCTTTTTTCAAAGTATCTTTTTATTTTCTCTGTATCAAAATTTGTAACTATAATATCACCATCATTCTCTGCAATTTTTTCTATCCTAATCTCATTATCTAAATTTTTATCCAAACCAAACATCAATACCACATCATATATTTGTTCAAGATGATTTATCTCTTTCGCAAGTCCAACATATGAATTTGTCAGATATAACTTATCACCTGTTATCTTATCTAATAATATAGCTGATGAATTATTCTTTCCCTTGAAAGCGGTAAATAAAATATTCATTGCCATACCTTTACACCTCTTTCTCCAATATACTGTTTACTATTTTAACATACTTTATTTTCATTTGCCATAACGCCACTTATTTGTTACTGTCACACTATTGTCATGAAACAGCAAAACTTCTTTAAAGTAACAGTTCAGCCTTTAAAAGACACAATAATGTAATAGATTTGTAACGCATTTTTACCTGACATGATATATAATAATATCATTAAGTGATGCTGTCCATCCTGTGATGCATCAGCGACTTTAATTTTCACTAATATGGAGGAGTTTCAAATGAAAAATATTAAAAAAATAATATGCCTGATTTTAATTTTCTCACTTGCTTTTTCAGGTACACAAAATGTAACGGCAGCAAAAAAACATTACTCTATGAAATCTGTTGACTGGGGATTGGGGCTTAATAACAATCATGCAACACCTGGCGGAACCGTACCTTACAGCGGATTTTCATTAAAAAAGTACAATACCATATACACTGGCAATACTAAAAAGAAATGCATATATCTTACTTTTGACTGTGGATATGAAAATGGATACACAAAAAAAATACTCAATATTTTAAAAGAGAAAAACATCAAAGCAATCTTCTTTGTCACAAAACCATATATCGAGGGCAATGCAAAACTTGTTAAACGCATGAAAAAAGAGGGACATTTAGTTGGTAATCACACCTCAACACATCCAAGGCTTGGTGAATGTAATACTGATAAAATCCGTTCTGAATTAAAAAGTGTTGAGAAATGTATGAAAAAGAAAACCGGTTATAAGCTCGACAAATTTGTCCGCCCGCCAGAGGGTAATTACAGTGAACGTGCATTAAAAACAATGCAGGATATGGGATATATAACTGTTCTCTGGAGCCTTGCCTGGTATGACTACAATCCTGCTGACCAGCCTACCACAGATTATGTCGTAGGAAGATTTAAAAGCTATTACCACAAAGGAATGATTCCTCTGCTGCACGCTATCTCCAAAGCAGACACAAATGCACTTCCAAAGATTATTAAATATATGAAATCAAAGAATTATGAATTTAGAACATTAGATACAATAAAAATCAAAAAATAATAATATGGAATTATTTTCGCTATGGCTTTTTAACGCAGAAATTGATATAAACTTTCCGACTCATGGACGGCTCTCGCCTCGGAGAATATCAGTAGCAGTACATAAGTGTGCAAAAAACGCACACTAAGTACTGACTGACATTCTAACGCCATTCGCTGAAAAGTTTATATCAATTTCTGCTGTTTACTTTTTTATTTCCATATTCCTTTTTGTTTTCTGACTACATAGTACAAATCATTTTCCATTGCCATTACTTTTTCAAGCGGCACATGTTTAAACACCGGCATTTTTAATTTCACTTTTATCCATATTGCCGAATATATGCCAAGCACTAAAAATGATACTCCCGTAAGCAGCCATATCATCATTCTTTCGTGTGCATCCGTAGATATATTTACAATCATATATGCAGTTCCTAAAATTCCTATAATCGGAAGCACCCATCCACCTGGCACTTTAAAATTTCTCGGTGCTTTCGGAAGTCTTTTTCTAAATACCAGGACATCTATGTGTGCAAGTATATATGAAACCATCCATATTACCGAACCGGCAAGTATAAGAAAATCTATCATATCCGCTGAGTTATTGCTGACATATGCGAACAGAAAGATTGCTGTGCTCACAAAAACCTGACCAAACCACGGTACTTTATATTTATTTGTTTTCGCAAATATTTTTGGCAGCATATTCATTTTTGCCATACCCTGACAAATCACGGCAAGTGAGTTTACAGTAGAGTTCTGTGTGCTTATAACTGCAAGTGCTCCAACTAACATCATCCATACTTTACCAAACTTTCCAAGAATTGCATATCCATAAAGAAGGTGTGGTGCTGCTGAGTCGGCAAGTTTTCCCCACTCAACATAATTGTGAAATCCAAAGACCATGACAGACTGCATTATAAAGATTAAAAACAGTCCTATCATCATTCCAAGAGGTACATTTCTTTTTGCGTTTTTCACTTCCTTTGAGATTGGTATTGCATACTCTGCTCCGATAAAAAGCCAAAATGCAACTGCCGTCATAGATGCAATACCCCTAAAATCTGCCTCAAGTACAAACGGCTGTTCAACCCTCGCTCCCATGCCTGCTCCTATCATTCCGATAAATCCCATTACTACAAGCGAACCGACAAGAAGAAATGCGACTACATCCTGAATCTTTGCAAACATGTCAACTCCACGTAAGTTTGCAAGAAGAATTATAACTGTCATTATAAATGTATAAACTATACTTGGTACATTTCCACCAATTATATCTGCAAGTGAAAACGAAAAAATCGATGCCTCTACGCCGCATGACATCGTATTACATATTATATAACCGCCTACCATTGACACAAGTGTCGGCAATGGTCCCAGTGCTGCAAGAGTATACTGTGCAAGTCCACCCGTTGTATTTGGCATCAATGCATTTAGTTCAGATAAAGATGCAACTGTTGTCATATTTAACAACATCGCTATTGCCATAGCAAGAATAAATGTAACTCCCAATGTTCCGGAGCCTTCTCCCAATGAAACAAGACAGCTTGTAGCAACTACAAGCCCGACAGATATTGATATTACATTTGCAAGCCCTAATTTCTGTTTATTCATAAGCAAATTCCTTTCATATTACTATAACAGACACAACCGCATCTGCATATGCAATGCTCCATGTTAAAAATTCAAAGAGCCTCTACACCCTCATCTCCTGTACGAACTCTTATAACATTGTCAATACCATACACAAATATCTTTCCGTCACCGATATGTCCTGTATAAAGTTCTTTTTTAATAAGGTCAAGTATCTTATCTATTTTTTCATCCTCAACTACAATATTTATCTGCTGCTTTGGCAAAAGTTCCATCACTTCGTTAAGCTCAACCTCATATTCCTTTGTACCAAGTTCAACGCCGCATCCAAGCACCTGCATGACGGTAACTCCGCGTACACCTACTTTGCTGAGTTCACATATAAGATTTGTAAGTTTTGACATTCCTGTTATTACTTCTATTTTAGATATTCCCATAGTCACTCGCTCCTTTTAATTCATTTCTATCTGCTAAATTTCTACCAAACTACTGTATCATTAATACAGTACACTGAATCTTTGTCTCTTATCTTTTTACTATTGCAATAATTTTTCCTGTTTAATTATCATTCTGCGATACTGTTCAAGTGTAATTCCCGCATATTTTTTAAATTCCTTCATCATATGCGGCTCATCATAATAACCACACTCAAGTGCAACCTGCTCGTATCTTACATCCTTTTTATCTGCCTGCATAAGAAGATTTTGAAACCTTATATACTGTGCAAACTGCTTTGGCGAAATTCCATGATAACTTTTAAATATCCTTCTAAGATAACAAGCCGAATAATTCGTCTCATCCTCTAGCTGTCCCATTGTTATCATTCCTTTAGTTCGACTTATTCTGTTCACAAGATATTGATTTATCTTTTCTTTGTCAGATAAAGAATTTCTTTCTAAAACCATATTTTCATAAGCATCTTTAAATATCTCCATTCTCTCACTCATGGTCTTTGCCAGAGCAATTTTTTCAGTGAGGTTTTGTCCAAAGATATCACCATCTATTTCAACGTCATCATTCACTATCATTTCCATTGTAAGCTCTTTTGGAAGCAGCCCCTGTCCGGGCTGGAATCTCACACCAAAACAGTCATCCTGAGTGCCAAGTTCCCATTTTTTTACACCAAACACCGTTCCACTTATATATGTTGAAACTTTGTTTGTACCTATATTAAACAACAAATCTATACTTGCATCAGGCACTGCTTTTATACAATGTTTTTTCTTATCATGAATTGTAAATTCATAGAAATGTGAAATTCCATAATCGGATCTGTCTATCTGATTGTAACCATCCATCTCTAATGTCATATATGGTTGAAAGGGATTTATGATATCTGTCTGTTCCATTATAAAACCTCATTTCTGCTGTTTAGCAAAGTGGCAATGTAAATATTGAATTTACATCTCACAGACATTTTTACATTTAATGAAGTTCAGGCTCATCCCATAAGTGGAGTTTAACACCAATTCCCATTTTCACGGCATTTTTATATACTGTCTCGCCCCATGCGATGTCCTCTACAGGCATTCCTCCTACAGAATATATAATTCTCTGTTTATCATTATCTCGTCCTGCAACCTTCTTTGTAATAACATCTGCTATATCTATTATTTCTTCTCTTGTTATCTTCTTGTCATGAAGCAAATCCATAAACTTTGCTCCGACTACCTGAACCGGATCATAGCTCGGATATGGATATTCGTCTGCCCATGCTTCATAAAGTTTATAGTTGTCTACCACCAGTTTTGTATTTTCATCAAGATAAAATTTTTCATCAAATCTTGCTGCTGACGGCATACATATAAGTGCACCTTCTTTTATCCATTCATCATTTATGTAAGGGAAAAGACTTTCCTTATCACCTACCGAAGTTGCCGTATTTATAATATCACTGTCTCTTACAGCCTTCTCCATAGTCTCGCATACCTTGATTGTTGTTACCTGTGGAAATTCCTTCTTAACAAATTCAACAAATGAATCTATTGATTTTTTTCCTCTTCCTTTAATTTTCACCGTGTCAATCTTAGGACATACACTCATAAATGCTGCAAGGGCTGTCTTTCCCATAACTCCCGGTCCTACTATGGCTACCGTTTTTGAATCTTTTCTTGCAAGATACTTTGCACCGACACCGGGAATTGCACCTGTTCTGTATGCACTCAAAAGATTTGCTGACATAAGTGCCAATGGTGCGCCTGTGTCTTTGTCATTAAGCATCATCATAAGAATTGAACGTGGAAGTCCTTCTTTCTTGTTCTCAATATTTGAGCCATACCACTTCATTCCTGCCATTTGGAAGTTTCCTCCAAGATATGCCGGCATAGCCATAAATCTTCTGTCTTCGCCGTTCTTTGGCATTCCTTCAAACTCCGGATTGTCAGGGAATGTAACCATACAACCGTGTGAGTTATGATTTTCGCCTCCCATAACATAGTCACCCTTGTTTAAGGTAACCATCATATCTTCCATAACATCAACACATTTGCCCATATCTTTTACTCCGGCTTTTATCATATCCGGCTCACTTAAATAAAGAAAATCAATTTTTGCACTCATATTTTATTCCTCCATTTCTTTTCAATACACAACAAAGGAATAAAAGCACAAAAAAGTGCCAACGGAATACAACCGTTGACACCTTTGTCATGTATTGATAATATCATAATTGTCAAATTTTTACAAGTATTTTTTCAGCCTTAACTTATTTGCTTACAATAAACATATTATTCTTTTTTATCCTGTTTGTATTGTAAAAAACGATACAGGGTTATTGTATTTTACGCATGGGAAAGTTCCGGAAAATAAATTTTCTCATGCATTATACTTTCCATTTTCTCTCCCAAATAAAACAACCTGTACTCATTCTCTCCATTATAACGCTCTGAAATGCACATATACATATCGTCACTGGCAGGTGTAAATCCCAGCCTGCATTTGTGATATTTAGTTCCCACTCTCTGTAAAATTTCCGAAAGCATAACCTTATTTCTGCATATTACACTCTGCAAGAGCAATACATCATTTTCTACCTCTGCAACAATAAAACAATCTATATCTTTTGCATAATATACATTCTCCATGTCCGCAGTATAAAACATTTGCAGACTGAATTTATTTATCTGTTCCATAGAAGAATTTACCGCACTGTGACGAACCATATCCATATATTTCTGTTTCATCTGCTTATCTGATGCATCCACCGGAATAAAGTTTTCTCCAATAGATTTAGATTTTTCACGGCAAAATTGTTTATTTCAACCATATTGCTTACCACACAATTTGTTAATATCTCAATGGAATCTTTGATTTTTTAATTCTATTCTCATGCATTATTCCACACTGATCTAGCAGCCGTTTCAATCCTGCCTCTGTCATTTCATTATACAATGATGGTGAAAATGTTACCTCTGAAACGCTTTTCATATCAAACAAACATTTTTGATATGGCACCAAGCATCCATCATGGATTCTAAACTGCTCCTTATATGGTATCCCTTTTTCAGAATTATTTTTTAGTAAGTATGTAGCATAAATAAAACGATATTCCTCTTCTATTGAAAATTCCTTTGATTTAAAAAACATACCATAATTAATTATTTTAGAAACGATGAAATGAGCAACTAGGCTTAACATCTCCTTATCACTCAATTCTATGTACTTTCGGTAAAATTTATCAAAAATTGATTCTACTATAGAAACCTGTTTATCTTTATCATAGATTACCTTTCCTTGATACAGTACTAAGTGCTTCTCATTATCTCTCGGTATCTGACCGCCATTATCATCCAATATTTCTATCTGAATGCATGATGATAATTTATCAATATCAAATCCAATATTATATCCTTGTATCGAATTACCCTTTGTATAATAGTTCCACATTTCAAGTGAATCCCCATTTTGGCTAAATGAAATTATGTAATTATGTATTTGTTCCTGCCATTTTCCTGATTTAATAAGTCGCAATTCTTTCTCTACATATCTCTTTAATTCATTTTCACTTTTACATAATCTATCAATATTTTCCTCAATAAGCGATATTACATACATTCCCTCACTCGAATCATTTAAAAAATACATATCTGAAGCAAATAAGGAGCTTGTATCAAATATTCCCTTCAATCCTTCTGGACTCGTATAATGATAAATATTCCCGTGTAATTTTTCAATTTCCTCGTATTGAAAACTATTATACAGCTTAATAAATTCATTCCAATTGTTCATATATTCGTCTCTATCCTTTATGTTATTAAATATTCTAAAATCCAAAATCATCCATAAATGCAATATCAATCATAAACTCATACTGCTGTAAAATATTCTTCTCATCACTAGCATCTGCCAATACAAGATAATACTTATCACCGTATTTATATTCTCTTGATTTCAAAGTAAACTTCTCATGGAAAGTTCTCTTCTCCGGTGCATCTTCTCTGCTATTAGCAATCATCGGCACATCAAATGAAATCTTTTCTCCATCCTCCGTAGTAAAGTAAGCCACTATACTTCTAGCTTTCATAGTGTCTGTAACTTTCTCGGTCTGAATGAAATCAAAGTATGTGATAAGATTTGTCACTTTACGAGTAACAGATGTAAGGACAACATCCACATAATCGTATGCTACACCTCTGGTATTTGTTGTCAGTTCAATTATCGGAACTATCATCTCCTGCAGAGATGTACCGCCATGTACATAATTCTGTCCACCTCCGGAAACTTTGAATATATCTGCTCCTACCGGAGTATCTACATATAGTTTATTAAGGTATGGCATTGTTCTTGCCATGATTCCTTGTTCATTTACTGCATCTTCTGTAATAATAAATCTCTTGTTGGTATATAAGCATTTATCCTTCGGATATGCAACCTTATCAAACTCCTGTAATCTGTCTCTTCTATATAGAAAGCCATGATCTGCTGTTATGAAAAACTTCGGTGCAGATACATATATTGTCAGCTTTCTAACCAACTTATGTATCTCTTCTATAGCCTCAGCACAAGCGTTAAATACCTCATTTTCACTTGCAGGCTTGTCTCCTCTTGCATCCACCTGATTGTGATAAATATACACGATATTCCTGCCCTGAATCAATTCTCTGATTCGAGCCTGATTTGCATTTGCAACTTCATCAAACGATAAAGCCACATTATTTTCATTATAAGATTTCAATATCTTATCCCTCTGCTCCATACTTGCACATACTTGTCCATCAACAGTTACATTCATACAGCCATCTACCTGCATATCTTTATGTGGGAGCAGGCTTGCCATTCCAACCGATGTCACAGAAGGCAGACAACTAAGCATACATTCCATCTTTGGTGTACACTTCTCATCTAATTCCAGTCTGCCAAAAAGTTCCTTTGCACACTCATACCTGAAAGCATCCGAGATAATTACAATAACTCTCTGCTTTCCATCGTAACCTCTAATATAATGCTTGTAGAAATCTTCCTGCTTAGGCAAATCAATAGTATTCATTAACTCATTTGTGAAATTCTCATTCCACTTTGATGTTATCTTCTGCAAGTATATATTCGCATAAATATTCTCTATCTTCTGTCTTATATCAGAGAATTTGGTGTTATCTTCAATCTGATCATATGCATAATAAAACCATCTGTAATACGAATCTATCAGGTAGTATTCTTCCCGGTAATTTGCAGCTAATGACTTAATATCACTTGATAACTCCATAAGTGATATAGACTTCATCATCAAATATGCATACTTGATAGTTGTATATTCATTCTTGTATCTGTCACTATAGTGATATGCCTTAGACATTCTCTGGTCTGCTGCCTCGGCAATACTCAGTCCATCAATCTGTGCATCTAAAATCTCATCATTTAGCTGTTCCAATGCCCAATCAATAATAATGTCATCTAACCCGGCAAACGCATCGCAGGCAAATATGTCAGATATTTGGAGAGAACTGTCTTTTTTATTTTCCACATCTTTCTTTAGTCCACCCTGTATTTTTGCCACAAAATGTAATGACTTATCTATTCTTTCTACCAGTTTGTCATAGGCATCCTGATAATTCACATTGTCCATGATATTACGGATAAAAATCACAACATCATTACGCTTCTTAAGAATATAAGACCTTATTGTTTCTGGAACAGCAGACTTTAATGTAGACGATGCATAAGTTAATATCATACAAGCAGACAAATCATCTATGTTTGGCTTTTCAGACTTATAACCGAAGAATTTTTCACAAAGCTCCCAGAATTTATCAGTCAATCCATTATCAGCCAATGCCTTAAAGTATTTTCCACTGTCACCTAGCATCATCTGTTTAACGACCTCCTCAAAATTCGGAGTTTTCACATCTGTAAGCACGGCAATCAAACCAATATCAATCGTCTGTGCATTGTAATAGTCAATTCCAAGTTCCTTAAACTTCTCAATACGATGCTTATTTTTCCAGAAATTGCCATACTGCGACAAATGCTCCTTAAAACGATTATCAATACCAATCTCCTGAGACATCTGTGACACTCTGTCTGTATAATAATGTATTGAGTAATAATACATATCTGCAAGAGGATTTTTGGCATCACTTGGCTTTGCAAATGCTGCATAAACAAGATATTTACTCTCTGTATCTGCTTCATTCAATAAATACTTAGAATAAAACCAGTTTAAACCATCAAGAATATGCAGCTTTACATCACCAAGCTGCAGTTCTGATACCTCATCTTCATATTCACCTTTATCATCAAACCAAAATACGATTCGTGTCTCTGACTTGTCAAATTCTGTATTTAATTGTTCCTGTATGTTCTGTAAATCCATATTTCACCTTCTAATCCATTTGTGCAGGTGGTATGCACAAATTACATTCCTCTGCGAATCAGCGAATTGTAATGTTTTCTAAAATAATATATCTGAACACCTACAAACTCATCTCTTTCTTCTCTGTTGTATAATTTATCCATTATCTTTTTAAGCGTTGCTGATGTACATTTTCCTTTTGTATTCAAGGCAGCCATCATTTTCTTTGCTCTGTCATAGGCATCTTTTCTGCCCTTTAACAGTTCCGTAGAGGTATCTCTTACCGTCCCATCTTTTTTCTGAATACCGTTCAACAAGAGAACTTCATTTATATCTCTTTCCATATCTTCATCTTTCGGTTTCGTGAAGATTTTACCTTTTGAGTCATATGCAATCTTATCCATCTGAGACCTATTTAGAGGACTAATCGTGATTTCTATCTCTTTTTTATGTGCATCACAACAAAGAATATGTCCCTTATCCCCAGTAACTTTCTCCCCACCATCACATACTCCAAGCATATTGTTATAATCAATTGCCATGTCCTTGTTTCTACTCAATGGTACAAGATGCTCCACTCTGGAATGATTGTCCATACGAATACGTCTCATACAATATGCACAGATTCCATGTTGTTCATGAAGTAAAATCTCTTTAACCTCATTCTTTGGAAAATCATTATCGAAGGCATTGCGTATTGCTGTTGTGTCGTCTTCGCCGATGCTTTTCCATTCCTCGCTTTTGCTCAACTCTATAATTTTTCTGTTTATATCATTCGGCAAACCTTCTTTTTCTATATACAGCATGTCAGCACTCCTCTATCAGCTTTGCATCTGAAATCATTCCTGCCATTTTCTTGTACTCTAAATTATCTGCACCAAGCACATCTTTTAATCTTTCCAATGCAGCATCTGCTTTGTCAAATGCTATATCGTCAATCGCATTCTCTATCTCATCAACCAGGTATTTTACCTCCTTTGGTCTTGATACACTCTCCTGACGGTAGCTCAGTACATCCTCTACTTCATATCCATAACAATCTGGTAAATAACTCACTGCTTTGACTTTGTCTAAAAGAATCAGGTTTACCTCTTTTGACGCTGAAATTACAATCGGTGAATGTGTTGCAATGATAAACTGAACCCCTGAAAATGTTTTTCGCAATGCATCAATTACATTCCACTGCCACTTTGGATGAAGGTGTAAATCAATTTCATCTATAAGCACTATACCTGTAATTTGGTCTCTACTTTCTAATTCCGGATTAAGCATACAAACACGATATGCCAAATCCATAACCATCCACAATAAAGACTGGTAACCGGCACTCAGCTTTGAAATAGGCATTTCTTCCTTATCATCCTTGTAAACTAATTCATCAAACTGTGGAGAATAATAAATTGAAGGCATCTTATCTAGTTCGTTGATTTCTTTCATAAACAAAGCTACAATATTCTTAAACATTTCGTATTCCCGCACTATTCCTTTATTGGAGGTCACTATTTCCTGTTTGAGACACCACTGCTGAATAGATTTCACATCCATTGAAGAATCCAAACAACCGATATATCCACATCTTCTGTCATCTAACTTCTTCTTTAATTCCGTTCCAAAATCTCCTCTTCTTACTCTCCATGCTCTGGCAGCACTTTGAAAACTAATCAATGGCAGAATTGTACTTGAATTATTAGCAAGTTTCTTCATCCAAACACATACATTTTTATCATCTATCTTTGTATGGGTAGCAGATACCTCTTCCTTGATTCTGTTCCATGTAAAATTCTGGTCTTCCGTTACCTGAAGTGTGCAGCCAGCCACTACAGGTTCACAATATTCAATCGTCGTTGAAGAGTCACCCAGAGCTTTTATATTCATACGAACATCATCTTTTACGATATTCTTAGTTCTGACACCTGCGACATTGACAAACAAACCTCCAAGAGCAACAGCAATTCCCTCAAGGACAGAAGTTTTTCCTGAACCATTATCACCAATAAGCAGATTCAGCCCAGGTTTTAAATTAATATCTAATTTTTCAATTGCTTTATAATTCTCTATATGAATCTTTTCTAAATACAAATATCTCACCATCCTTTATCTATATCTTTGCCAGCAAATCCACTTTCAATGCTTTCTTACCTTCCTGAGCGACTTCCACGCCCTGAAGTTTAGCATAATTTACCTTTACACCATCATCATTATTCAGATGAATCTCAATTGTATATTTTATAAATCCATTTATTTACTCCCATCTCTAATTATGACACACTATACACATAACTTATAATATCGTCAACTATATTTCTACTCTGTACAAATTGCCCCTTTAATTGACATCATATATTTTATAATCTTTTGTTCTAATTCTTCTGATGTAAAATAATCTAATATGTATGTTCCCCCCAAAACATTTAGATACTTAGTTACTTCATAATATACATCTCTATGGTTTTTTCCTTTTATTTTATATCCGATATTTTCAAGATATTTTAACGCTGAAAACAGTCCTACAGTAATATCATGATTACTTATGTAATTATTAGAAAATATAATCAACATTTTAGTAGCATAATCATCAATGAGATATATTGTCAATTCAATTTACTCTCAAGCCATGAAATAATTATTCCACAATATGGTGTCAAATTTCGTTCCTGTACCATAATAAGATATCAACGGAAGAATTAATGACTTGTCTCCTGTCATAATTCTCTTTTGTACATCCTTTGATATATTAGTTAATTCTTTTGCTTCTTTAACTGTTGTATTTCCACTTTCAGAATTAAGAGAACGCACCCATTTCAAATCATGATTGTCCAGACAGTCGCCTGTACTTTCAATACTTACAGGAAACTGATGCTGCGGATCAACTGTACCATCAAGATCATGGAACTCATATCTGGCATCATCTTTTGAAATACTTCTGCTTATGACTTGAATATTTCATAAATTACTCAAGACGCAATTCTATTACTTTCAAATAAAAATTTCAGTTTATCGTCTTTTATTCCTATTCTAAGTAAGAAACAACAATATGCTAATGCCATCAAAGTATATGCTGTCTCAGCAACCACCGAATCTAATGTCCTATATCTTCCATGTGTAATATCGTTTCTATATTTTACAAATGTCGCAATATCTTCTTCTGTACATGATAATTGAGCTTTTTCCTTGAGTATTTTCATATAATAATCTTGTCTTTTATAAAGCAAATGTATCTTTCTACTATTAGCCATCCCCCAATGAGATATACTGCTAAAAATCATATCATAAGTTTTGTCTTCTAATTTTTTATCTGACTTTTTATGCTGTTTAATTACCGCTTTCACATTTTTAATTAAATCTGTCAAATTATTATTTTCATCATCTTTAAGATCCGTTACAAAATCTAATTCACATTCAATAGATGAACATATACTTTTAATCTTATCATTAGACAATATGCTATAATCCTTATCGTTATCTGCATAAAAATCAAATAAATAGGTTGCCTTTCCCTCAGTATCGGCAGACATTACAGAGTGTAAATTAGCTATGCATTCATCAACATCATCAAATAAAATATTCTGTTGATATTTCTTTTCTGTAAACTTATCATACTGGTAATCTAGGAATCCATCAGCAAACTTAAACCACTTACCTGTTTTGTCATCAATCTGATAGAGACACACCTCATCGAATCCGACATTTTCTCTATTTGTCATAAACCTGCATATTTTCATTAAAACATTATAGGTAAGTCTTATGGTTTTTATAGGCATTTCCTTTGGAAATTCATATCTCGCAATCAAGTTCATGATTGATGGATTATTCTTTGATGGTATATTTTTCAAAATAAACTTGCATTCAATACCATTTATTCTTACAGAATACTCTTTCTTAAATTCAGGATAAGTTTTAATATAGTACTTCCTTTCTTTGTCATATTTTGTAACGATTTGGGGTTGCTGATACAAATTGTTAAGAGTTCCACCAATAAACTCTATTGCTTGCATTTTAGACATATCATAGCTACACAAATTAGCTGTACTCACAAGATAAATTCCTGGTCGCAATTTATAGTTTGACGATATTATCCTTTCATCATACCCAGTATATAAAGCAATCTGATAACCATCCGTTGAATACCCATGTAAAAAATAATCTGGCGATTTCATTACGCTTTCTGAGAACTCAGCAAATATACCCACTCCCTTTGTTATAAAATTAAACACTTTATCCTGTGCATGAAAATATATTTTCTCTTCATCTTGAATTACAAATCCTGTAAAATTATCTGTGTTACGACTTATCATGTCTAATATGCACCACCTTTAATCTATATATCTTTTAAAACAATATTACCTATATCTTCGCCAACAAATCAACTTTCAATGTTTTCTTACCTTCCTGAGCGACTTCCACACCCTGGAATTTTGCATAATTTACCTTTACGCCATCATCCAGATCAATCTCTATCCTCTGATTAGCAACATGAGCAATGGCTTCATCATATATCTTCATCTCAGCAAGCTGCTTTGTGTACTTTGTTACTGCTTTTGTAGCTTTTGATTTTTCTGATGCAGATTTAGCATTGTCAATCGTATATTGTGCACTCTGCATTGCATTTTCTACATACTTCTGTGCCTTATGAAGATAGTCTGTTCTTACTCTGCCTACTGTATCAGCATCATATCGATGCATATAGATAAGTGCTTTGAATCCATTTTGCTTACCACTATCAAAAAGCCAGTAGATAGGACGCTTACCGGAACCCGTAACAGAATAAGTATTACAATGATCCTTAAAAAAATTATTTAAAAAATAATTTCTGATTACTTCTCTACTTGTGTTGCCCTTATTACCAAGTGCTTCTGCTACGAAATTGAGATTTTTCTCCAGTGTATCTTTTCCATACACCGTTTTTATAAAATCTTCAAATAGTCCAACAATATCATCTGTAAAATATTCTTCGTCTGTAATTGGAATAATATTGTCAAAATCTGGCATATAATGAAGTTTTGTATAAAAATCAGATACATCCGGTCTTCCTTCCGTTCTCCATGCTGCATCCTTATACTTACTGTAATCCCACATGCCACCAGCATACATCAAGCCCTCTTGATAGATAGAATAACGTCCAAACATACAGCCTACTGCATAAGAAATTAAACTCCTAATATCTCGCTGCAAATCTGCCTTATGGACTGTGATATCTCTTTCTTCAACATCTGGTGTTACCTCATTTCTTAACCCATATGCATTAATAAATATTTTATTTAATTCTGTTTCATTTCTAATAAGTGTTTTAATTCTGTTGTCGCACTCCATTTCCCATTCTACAAATTTCTCAGAAAGATCTTTTGATAATGTATTCTTCACTAATGGATGTATCTTATAGTCCCAAGATGTTTCATAAGAGTCCCAATCCATTTTACAGCAATCAATATTTTCTTTTGCCAATTTTTTTATTTCTTCTAATTCAGGTAAAATTATTGGAAAACTTTTAACATCCTTAATTTGTAAATTTATTGATGGATTAAAAACCCAAAAGTAGTATTTTGCCACATTAGAGTTTAGTAATGCTAAAACTTCATCTTTATTGATGAACAGATTTATTGATGGTCCTCCCTTATCAAAAATACATCCTTTAGGTAGATATCTAAAACCAGTCCCTCTACTCGTAATTGCCGAATATGTTATCCCCTCTTTGTACCAAAATTCTTCTGCTAATAAATTAGATGTTTTATTTGTCGCATAAAACTTTCTAGCTTGTTCTGACCAATTTACAATATAAGATAAATTACCATAATACTGCCTGTAATCACCACCTTTAGCATACAATCGCCATTCATTACCCACTTTTTCTTTTTCGACTTCCCAAAATAATCTTAAATATTTCTCATTATCACCTGTAATATTTTGCGAACCAGTTAATTTTCCATAATCTTCAATATATTTTGCATTTTGAAAATTATCTATAAAATTGTCACTCACATAATAAGCATATGGTATGCCTGGTATATTGCCAAATCTCATACATTTAGAGTTTATTCTATTATGCGTATTGAAAAACTCCTTTTCCTTCTCGCTATAACTTTTATATTCTACAAGTCTTACAAATTTTGTAAAATAATTATTTTTTTTATCTTTTTGATAAATAAACGAACATGTCTGTACAACATCATTACCAATCTCTTCAAATGCTTTTATTCCTAAATGAACCATACTTATTAAATTACAATTAAGCATCTTGCTTCTTAATGTTTCAAAACTTCCAATGAACATCCACGAATGCTGCGTTATCATCGCCTGATATCCATTTTTCTTAAGCATCTCTCCACAACGCTCAATAAACACAGCAAATAAATCAGCCTTACTATCAGGATAATTTTTCTTAACAAAATTATTTACTTTTGCACTAAGATTACTCGTACCCGCATACGGCGGATTAGTAACAACAACCTCATATTTCTGAGCCATCACCTTCCCAATTCTAATCAATCGTTTTAACTTCTCCGCTGTCTCATCCAATCCGTATGTATCAAAAGAAATCTGACCTTCAGTATTGCTGCTTTCTACAAATCTGCCTAACAATTCCCAATCATAGCTTTCCACATTAAGCAAAGAACCATATTCCTTTGCATCATTTAATGTATTAAGAAGTCCTTCCATTTGCAATAATGCGGTCTGTTTCTCTTCCTCTGTCAATCCTGCACCAAAATATTTAAGCTGACCTCGATTAATACCATTACTCTCCTGCACAGCATATACATTCGGCTCTATGCCTCTTGTCAGTATTCTTCTGTCATACTGTCTTGCTTTCATCAATACTGCAAAATAACTCAACTGTGCTGCTCTGTCGTCTATATCAAGTCCGTATATATTATTTTGTATAATGCTCTGTGCAGCATCTCTCTGTGACCATCCTGCATTTTCATATATCTGCATAAATACATCAAACGCATACACCAGAATATGACCGGAGCCCATGCAAGGATCAATAAGCTTTATATCCTCTGGCTTTAATGTTGCATACTCTGCCTTTATCTTATCAAGTTCCTGCTGTACGGACTCTTCCTGCTCTGCCTCATCCAGATAGTATTTCCATTTGCTCTTCAATTCATCATCCGGATGTCCTTCTACCCACATTCTGCCGAGGCTGTTTTCTACCATATATCTTACAATCCAGTCCGGAGTAAAAAGCTGGGTAACCGCCGGAATTTCCTCTTTTGTGATTTTGCCTTTCTTTGCAAATGCTTTATTTTTAGGCTCTGTATTATAATATTGATATAACCATCCAATGATTTCCACCTGTCCTGCTGCCTTGCCATCTTCGCCAACAGTAGTGATATTAAATTCTTTTTCATCTATACCATCTACAAGCATACGAATTACATCATCTTCATTTGTAAATGAGATGTTAAGAAGCATTTCTGTATAGTCTTCTGTCTCTTCAAAAAGTCCCGGTAATACTTCATGAAGCAGATTGCACTGCTTTATAAAGAGCATTCTGAATAAATCATCAAGTCTGTTATTCATCTTGGCATCAATGATTTCATCTCTCTCTTTATCTGTGAAATCCCAATCAATATCAGGTGCCATTGTTACCACATCAGGCTCATTCTTTACCAATCCGCTTACAGAAGATTTTTTTTCAGAAGAAAGCACACGAACTCTTACAGGATACATATAATCATTAACTTCCATAAATCGGATAGCACATATACGATTAAACCATGTATATGCTACTTCTTCCACTACCGCCTCAAAGCCTTTTGCATTAATCTGGTCTACCAGTTTTCTTCTTTGCTCACACTGCTTTTTGTTAAGTGTTACTTCTGTTCCTGCGGTTGTCTTATATACTTCAAAATCGACACCTTTTGTTATTGCTTCACTGCAGTTATCCGGTGTGATTCCAAGCATACCTGCCTTGTCTGTGACAGATGCTATCAGTTTATTTCTTGCATCTATTGCAAATTTCTTAATTGCATTTTTGTTCATGTGCTATATCCTCCAATCAAGCTCATCAGCTCAATGTAATTATTGTGTCTTCTTCCAGCTCCTGCATCAGTTTCTGCTTCATCTGAGCAAGGAATTTATCAATATCCTGCTCTGTCTCAATCGAATATGTTCTTGCCCCAGCCACATTGCTGATGGAAATATTTTTGCGTCTTTTCGTCTTTACTTTAGTTGGTGTCTGAACATCATTAACCGGCTCTTTACCGGAAACTACCGGTGTAACAGGCGGTTCTGATACCGGTTGATGCACTCTCTCATATTCATCTATCTCATCCAGGCACTTTATTTTAAGTGCATCGCTTTCCAGCCTGATATTTTTAATCGCAGCTATATCACCGGATGTTGTAAGTTTCTCCCGTATTTCATCAAATCTTTGATTGATATGGGAACGGAGCACTTCTGCAAAAGGTTTACTATCCAATACTTCTTTTACTTTAAGAAAGTCATCGTGTACTAACGGTTCCATTATTGCAGCTTCTTTTTCAAGCAATCCCATGTGAAGGTCTTCAAACTTCATGTTCAACTCCGGCAATCTCTGAATCTTACCAAATGGCTTACCGGTCTTTACAACATCCTCTATCTCTTCAACTACTTTTAACAGCTCACGGTCACTTACATAAGTCTTACTGTTTTCAAAATAAGCAAGGTTCTTTACTGCTTCTTCAAAAATCTTTCTCTGTTCGCCATTAAAGAAATCAAATACAGGTGCCGTATCTTCTGCGTCGTCAAGCAAGTCATCCCTCTTTTTATCTACAGTCTTAAAAAACTCTGCTGCCTCATTTATATTAAGGATTTTTGCAAGTCTGTTTCTTGCATCTTCCATCAGTCTCTTGCAAGGATATTTTGGATTAATTCGGTACTCTACAAGAATGTCATCATATACTTCCACTTTATCTTCTGCTCTATCCTTAAAACTGCTCATGATTTTATCATCATCATCGCTTGTTACCGTGAATCCGAAGTAATCCTTCATAACTTCTTTGACAGAACGAATCTGTCCGTCAGTCGCTCTCTCTCTAATATCAATTAAAAGTTTTTCTACATATTCACGCTTTGTAATGTATCTGACTAATTCATCCGGATTTGTTGAAAGCAATGAAAGATTCCGGCTGTTAAGTGTAAGAGAAACCCTTCCCAGTTTGAACAGCATTGCAACAAGCCACTGCACATCTTTTGTATCAAATCCATAAGGTGCTGCACCAAATTTATCCTGTAATGATTTGAGAGAAGTCTTCATATGTCTGGCATTATTTAATCCAATTACCTGCACTACCTCCTCTAATGCAAGTTTATTCGGTGTTGTATCACTCGTGCCAAGAAAACTCATCTGACCATCGCTACGCTTAAAGATAGCACTAATATCTGACAGTTCAGGTGCTGTCTCCATATAAGTGAGCTTATTGTATTTCATAGCTACAAGCTTACCAAGTGCCTCGTTAATCCTTGCCGCAGGCTCCTTAGCCGAAATGACTGCCTTATCGCCATTTACATAAATGTCCGCATTCTTTAATGCATCCTCAATAAAGATTCTGATTCTATCCTTTTTTTCAATACGCTCATCCTCTTTTGCCCTACGGATGCTGTCAAAGCTGCCTCTGGCACCGGAAGCATTTTTATTAAGAAATTTATATATTTTTATTGATTCTGTAATTTCATCAAGAAATGTACCGTCATTTGGCAATTTCACAATTATACTGCTTTCCTGTGCCGAGAGTAGACGAAGTGCAGAATCTGCATAATCCCCACCATAAGGTGTTATAATTGTCACTCCGATATCGTTAGACTGATTACTTTTGAAAAATCGATCATCCACCTTCTGATTAAATGCAAACATATATCTATTACTATATCTATATTTTTTTTCTGTATAGATTTCCTCAAATATAACTGTTGAAGCTTCTCCTATGATTTCTCCCATCTCTACAGACTCATTATTGATGGCATTGTTGATTTCCTGCTCTTCATTTGTCAGGAAAATGTATATCTCACCATTCTTTTGTACAAGCGTCTCTTTAATCAGTTTCTTTAATGACTCCTCAATCTTAGAACGAACTTCAATTCTGTCATCATCAATATTTGAAATCATAAGTGTAGTGAGATTATCTGCATTTGCCTTGATTTCCTTGACATACTTAATCATAAAAAGAACTTTCAACAGCTCTACATCAAACTCATCCAGTTTACTGTTATCCTCTGCATCTGAGATTACCTGGCTATGCTGGTGATCAATAAACTTATGTAATGGATTATAGAAATAGCTGAATGGGACTAATACTCCATCCTCTTTATCCATTACTCTAATTGCCGACTCCTGAAACAATGCAAGCATAGAGCGTGACTGGTCAGACAGATGTTTTCCACTTGCACCATGTGTTCTGACAGCAGTAAGCACCTGTCCTAAAAGACTGAACTGATACGGAATAAAAGGATAGCAATCTGCAAAATCAGCTTTATCTGCATACAGCTTTTTATCTGCCGTATCCACTGTAAATGTAATAAGATTCTTTATAATTGACTCTTTCTGCTCATAGATGAGTCTGAGAGCCTGTGCTGCTGTATCATTCTTTGCAAGTACACGCTTACGAATAACCTCATCCACATTTGATGCCGATAATGAAAGTCTTGTATCAAATCGTCCCTGAATCTTAGAAAAATCATTTCCTTTTGTCTTGGTGATAGAGTCAATGTCCTCCTGACTTGTTACGATAACCCATGCTTTTCCACGGCAGGCAGTTCCCAGGTCTTCTACAATTGTCTGAAGATTAAGCATCAGTTGTGTATCATCCGCAATATACTGACCAATCTCATCTACTAAAAAAATCACATGATGATTCGGTCCTTTCTTTGCACAATATTCCTGCACCAAAGACACAAACTTTTCAATACTAAGGTCATAATTGCCCTTTGCATTTTTGCACCAGTTTCGTGCTGCTTCCTCACTCATAAAATCCATTTCAACAAGCGTCTTTACAACTTTGTCCTGAATCACGGCAAATGCCTGTCTCTTCTTCTCCCATGGTGCTCCGGCAATCTGTTCAAACTTTTCTTTGAACTCCTCAAATCTGCCTTCACCATCCAACTGGCGTTCAAAATCTGCAAGATAAGGAACAGAACCACAATATCCCTGCATCTCATTGAACACCTTCATAAATACTTCAACAATAGCCTCTTTCCCGGAACCAATTTTTGCAGAACCCTTTGAATCAATATTAAAAAGCACAACATCTGAATCTGTTTCTCCGGCTTTTGTCATCTCTGCGATAAGCATAGGATCTTCGATTTTGGGTCTGATGCCTGCATCAGACTCACATCCGGTAAAATACTCAATGGCTCTTTTGCCTTCTACTGTGCTGTTTTTTAACAGATAGGACAAAATCTTTAAAAAATGTGATTTACCACTTCCAAAGAATCCAGAAATCCATACCCCCATCTTATCTGTATATCCGTCTATACCCTTTTCATAATTTTCAAAAAAAACACGAAAATGCTTTAACAACTCTTTCGTAACAACATACTCATCCAATTCCTGATAAATATTTTCTTCGTCCGACTGACCTACTTTAATAACGCCTTTTATGTCACGGTCAATCTGCTTTTCAAACATATTTTTAATCTGCATTGTTAATTCTCCTATTTTTTACGAAAAACTGTTTCCTTTCAGAAAATACTGCTGCCACCTCTACACCAAAGGTAATGCTCTATAATAATTATGTGAATCCATCGTTCCAAATAGCTTCAGATCCTGTCCACTATATTCGCCCGGATAAAACATTACCACTGGAACACTATCCAGTACCTGATGCAGGTTATTAAGGATATTGTGACTGGCAATAATTGGATGGCATTTGCCAACTCCCGTAAGAAATACCACACTGTCTGTTAAATCTTCCTGCAATATTCTGGATATGATTAAATTCAGCTCATTTGTCTCATCTAGTCCCAATGTTTCTACAAGGCTGTCTGCCATCTCAAAGAATCCATTCTCTCTTTCCAAATCAAAGAATGCTTCCAGATAACCTTCCTCCTCTAACACTTCTATCATCAAGTGAAACAGATCGAGTTCTATAATCTGAAAGCCCAAGCTGCTCTCATTTATTCTGTTCTTTAGATACTGTATATGATTTCTCACATGAAGTTCTTCTCTCGGATCATAATCAAATATATAATATCCGACCTCATTTCCCAATCCTTTATTGCTGCGAAAGCTCTGATCCGATATTTTCTTCTCTATCTGATTCAACCTTTCATCCAATGATAACTTTCCCATCAACGCACCCCCTTCACTGCATTCAGATATGCTTCTAATCCATTCCTTTTCAATAATTCTTCCATTCTATAATCAATGTGTATCCGCCTCATAGTCCTAGGCTTGGCACTGCTTTCAAGCAAGCCTGCCTCATACATCATGCGACAAAAACACTGTTTAAGTTTTTTTACTGCTGCATCTGTCCATCCGGCAACCACTTCACTCTGCATTGCCTTATCCGCAAAAAATACATTCAAATCACGGTCTGTAATCTCTGACTCACCAATTCTAAGCTTTTCATCATACACTTCATGCATAAATTCAAAAAACAAACGGCTGTCCATCAATATCGAAATCAGATTTAAAACCTTCGCCGTCTCAATATCGCAGGACAAAAATGCTTTTAGTAAATCCATTGGAAGAAGAGAAACCCTACGATATGTACCATTCAACACCTCATAAGCACGATACTCGGCTCTTACCTGATATATATTCTCATCCCATGCAATCGCTCTAATCTCAGACTTGCTAAGACCATCTGCAATATATGATGCCGTCTTTCTTGCCTCCTGCAGCCAAAACAATTTAGATGTTAATCCTGCACTGTATTCCATGATCATTCACCCTCCTCATCTTTCACATAGCGAATAATATCTCCGAAATCACAGTCCAGCTCCCGACAAATCTTTTCAAGTACCCGCAAAGAAACCACCTCGTTCTTTGTCATTTTAGCTATTGTACTGCTGCTAATCTCTAATCTTTCTATCAGATCAACCTTCTTCAGATTTTTGTCAATCAGCATTTTCCATAATCCGTTATATGAAATCGACATCTACTCTACCTCGCAATATTAAATATCAAATCATCAATTAGATTTTATTCAAACCTAACTGCATAAATCATAATTACAACATGATAAATATAATACCATAATTCAGAGTACAAATCAATGAAAACTTAAAAGAATCATTCGAGTTCTCAAACTTTTTATTTATCTTATCACAAGCAATTCATAACATTTTCAATACCGTTTACTTGTAATTTATTACTAATTTTATGAATATAATAAGCCTTACAAGATAAAAACAGCAAAACGGAAGTCACCACAACTACTTATTGTTTGAGACCTTCTTAATGGTGTTAAACAATTTTAAAAATAAAAAGTAACCCACAAGTTCACAACTTGTAAGTTACTTTCTACAATAATTACATTATCCTGTCAAAATCATCTCACCGGTTTAAATCTGCTATAATCAAGTGCACTTATATCTACTACTGTTTCCTCTCCGACTACCATCTGCGCAAGCATAAGTCCTACAGCAGGTGCCGTTCCAAATCCATGTCCTGTAAATCCACATGCAAGTATAAGTCCTGGTGCTTCTTCTACCGGGCTCAGGAAAGGTACTCCGTCAAATGCATTATCAAGCCATCCGCACCAGCTTCTCACAATCTTTGCATCTTTAAGTGCAGGTATGTAACTCTGGATTGCCCTGCAGCTTGCCGATAATGTCATGGAGTTAGTGATAAGCTTTGAAGGGTCTGCCGTATTTGTTGAAGGGTCTACCATCTCATCTACTGCTTCCCATCCTGAATCTGATCCAAATACAAAAGAACCGTGATGTGTCTGATGTCCATAGAAATCTGCTGTCGCACAACCAAACATTACATCTATCATATGAGGCTGCATTTCAGTTACAAGACATTCATCTATAAGTCTTGTCATAGGTACGTCGATGCCTATTGTCCTTGCTATCTCCCTGCTTTCATAGCCTGCCACAAGTATTACTGTCTCGCCTTCAAATACGGTACCGTCATTTAATATTACTTTTCTTACCTTACCCTTAACTTTCTGCAGTGCGTTTACAGGTGCATCTGTATAAAATTTCACACCCATTTCAAGTGCTCTTTTATAGTATCCGAGTGTTGTTGTGAGAGGGTTTGCATGACCGTCTGTCGGACACCAGCTTGCCCCGATTACATCATCTGAAAGATAAGGGCAAATCTCCTTAACTTCTTTTTTATCAATCATTCTTACATCAAGACCTACTGATTTTGCATTGTCGGCAAGCGTCTGAAGTTTTTTCAGATGTTCCTCTGTCTTACCCATTCTTAAATTTCCTTTTTGAGTATACTCCGTATC
The DNA here is from genome assembly GCF_056818865.1 of Butyribacter sp. Classification (NCBI taxonomy): domain Bacteria; kingdom Bacillati; phylum Bacillota; class Clostridia; order Lachnospirales; family Lachnospiraceae; genus Butyribacter; species Butyribacter sp. Next base: position 8,296 of record NZ_DBLYGC010000023.1, on the reverse strand, counting down.
TACACCAAGTTCCTCCGATAATGTAGGCCACATATTTTTAATTCCATACATCGCATACGGAAGTTCTCTAACATCACGTCCCGACTGGCGTACACCGCCCCCGTTTCTTGACGAACCTCCATGCCCTATACTGTTTGTTGCTTCTAATACGACCACATTCTTAACACCTTTTTTTGCAAGATAATAAGCTGCAGCGCATCCGTTTATTCCACCACCGATAATTACTACATCTGCTGTTTTATTCATGGCTTGCACCTCCATCCTCTGCTAATATACACATTTCTATTGGTCTCATTGGAGCTCTTGAACTTGCAGGTACAACCTCAGACGGAGATACTTTAAGTTCAGATGCAATAATTGATTTAACCATTTTTCCACATGTCTGTCCCTGGCAAAGACCCATTCCTGACCTTAAATATCTTCTCATTTCTTCCAATGTAAATATTCCCTCATGAACAGCTTTTCTTATCTGTCCTTTAGTAACTTCCTCGCAACGGCATACCAGAAGGCTGTCGTCAGCACCTTCAACAAATGGTCCTATTTCTTTTAATTTTGCCTGAATGTCTGTCATAACTAAACCCTCCTTATGCTTCTTTTTTATAAAATCTTGCTTTCATAACCATGTCATTCGGAACTTTTATTGTAAGAAGATTTGTATGGTCAAATGCAGGAGCTGTCCTAACTTTAGTAACCTCTGCCTTACATACCTCTTTTCCGTTTCTTCCAAGTGCAATACCTTTATCTCCGACTTTTGGAACCGGTAAAAACTCATATGGCATTGTCACTTCGCCAAATCCCGGTTCTACATCCTCTTCTACAAGGAAAATTGACTGACCTGAACATGATGCAACACACATACCGCATCCGATACATTTTTTCTCCTCATCAATTGCAGGAAGTGAAGTTATATTCTTACCGATGCGGATACATCCCATCTTACAGGCATCCTGACACGGATTACAAGGAATATTCTGTGTACATTCTATAACAGGATGTATTCCTTTCTGGTGTGTAACACCCGGAAATCTCTCTATCTCATCATCAGCTACAAAACCCTTATTTAAAAGATTCATTGAGACATCTATTCCCTCGTCTGTCTTTTCGACAAGCTTACCTCTGTTCTTTGGTGCAAACATACCCTGTCTCAATGTTTCAAGCTGATTTTCAAGTTCCTCTATTCTTGCATCTCTCTCTTCCTCTGTCATATATCCAAGATAACATGCAATTGATGCTCCCGACATTCTTCCTTCTATCATTGCCGAACTTGCTTCCTCAATACCTGAAACATCACCTGCGGCATATATTCCTGGAACACTTGTTGCACCGTATTTATCGATTTCAGGGACATGACCGCCTTTTGTGTCATTCATTTTTACTTCTGCCTGCTTTAAAAGCTGTGACATCGGAGACAATCCAACAGCAAGACATACTGTATCTACATCAAAATGTTTTTCGGTTCCCGGTATTATCTTCCAATCAGGTCCTACCTGTCCGATAACAACTCCCGTAACCGCATCTCCGCCTTCAACTCTCACAATAGTATGTGACAGATAAAACGGAACACCACATCTTGCAATCTTTGCAGCATGAACACCATATCCTCCAACTCTTGGAGCTGCATCTGCAAGTGCCACAACCTCACATCCTGCCTGTAAAAGCTGGTAGCTTACGACAAGTCCTACATTTCCCGAACCAAGCATCAATATTCTGTTTCCGGGTTTAATGTGATGAAGATTCATCATTGTCTGTGCCGCACCTGCACCGATAACACCGGGCTTTGTCCATCCCTCAAAATTAACCATGTTCTCACTAGCTCCGGTTGCAACTAAAACAGCATCACCTTTATAATGCTTAACACTGTCACCAACCTTTACCGTAACTTCCTTCTCAGGATAAAGACCAACAACAGTTGCATTTAAAATTACTTCAACACCATATTCCTCTGCCTCACTGAGAAGTTCTTCCCCAATCTTAAAACCTCTTACCTTGGCTTTGTGCTCTTTTGAACCAAAAAATTTATGTATCTGTTTAAAAAGCTGTCCGCCCGGCTTTGCATTCTCATCAAATACAATAGGCTTTAAACCTTTCTTTGCCGCCTCGATTGCTGCCGATAAACCCGCCGGACCTGCGCCAATTACTATCATGTCATATCGTTCTATTTTCATAATGTACCTCTTTTCTGAACAATTTATTGTTACAAAGTTACAAGCTCTAAAATATCAGTTGTCAATACTTCTTGTTTTATAATTCTTTTATTCTTCCGGTTTTGCAGAAACACCATACTGTGTCTGCACGACCATTCCTGCCTCAAGAGGTGTAATGCATGTTCTGATATTAGGCTTACCGTCAACTATCATTACACAATCTGTACATCTTCCTATTGCACAAAAGATTCCTCTCGGCTCATGATTTCTCGCCGTGTATCTGTGAGCCATAACACCTGCTGCCTTCAACGCGGTAGCAATCGGCTCTCCTTCATATCCTTCTAAAAGCTTTCCGTCATAACTGAAAGTTACTTTTTTACGCTTAGGTGTCTCACCTAAAATCGGATGATTTTCTATTCTTTCCATATATATCAGACCTCCTTAATTTCCCGAAAACAAAAGACGCCTGTTATCTCTAACAGACGCCTTTGTCTTAATCATTTGTTGATTAGACTTTATCATTAAATTATTTAGTTGTATTGTAAAAAACGATATAACTTTTTTAAGCAGCTAATGCATTCTCCTTAATACATTTGATTATCTGAACAAATTTCATTTGTTCTTCTCTCGAAAAAATCGCACTAAATTTATATGGTCTGTCAAACGGAGCTTTCATTAAATCAATAGCATTATCTATATAGCCATTTTCTACCACATAATCAACCACCTGTTCAATAAAATGTCTATGAAGTTCTCTTGCCTCCATCCCCTTAAAATTTCTCCAACGAAGCGCCTGTTCTTCTTTCGACTCTCCAAATATATGCTCTTGCTTCTGACCGGAAAGTAATTCTGCCGTTTCTATATCTGCCTCTCTTTCATCAAGCTGCTTTGCAAACATAAGATATGTCAGCTGCTCAATTACTTCTGTTGGCTGAGATACCCCTCCCGCAATAACATCAAGCCAAATCTGTTCAATTTTATTTTTAACTGCTGCCGGTAACATCATCTTCCTCCTATAACCTGTTATTTGTTTTATATTCTACAATTTATCACTATCCAACAACACTGTAAATGGTCCATCATTTACAAGCTCAACTTTCATATCTGCACCAAATTCTCCCTGCTCTACAACCTCAATCTCATTTTTACATTTTGATATTATATATTCATACAAAGACTTAGCCATGTCGGGATCACCTGCTTTAACAAATGACGGTCTGTTTCCTCTCTTACAGTCAGCATACAATGTAAACTGCGAGATAATCAGCAGACTTCCGCTAACATCTTTTAATCCAAGGTTTGTCTTACCGTTTTCATCTTCAAAAATACGCAGATTTATCATTTTATGAATCATTTTATCCGCTGTCTCCACAGTGTCACCTTCTCCGACACCTATGAGAACCATAAAGCCATTTCCTATCTGACCTCTTATTTTACCATCAATCGTCACTTTTGAATTCATCACTCTTTGAATCACAAAACGCATCTTAAGTTCCTCCTGTTAATTTATTTATCTTCTGCCCAGGCAAGTGCACAACGTATCGCTCTTTCCCAGCCGTCTAACTTCTGCTTTCGCAGTTCCTGTGGCATATCAGCTTCAAACGACCTTGAAAGTGCCCAGTTATTGCGTATATCCTCAAGGTCTTTCCAATAGCCGACTGCAAGACCTGCCAGATAAGCTGCTCCTAATGCCGTAGTCTCCACACATTCAGGGCGAAGCACATTTACATCCAGCACATCCGCCTGAAACTGCATCAGAAAATTATTTTTTGATGCTCCTCCATCGACTTTAAGGCTCACAATATCCACACTGGACTCTTTTTCCATTATTTTTAAAATATCATATGTCTGATAAGCCATTGCTTCTAATACCGCACGCACAAAATGTTCTTTTTTGCAGCCTCTTGTCAAACCCACAATCGTTCCTCTCGCATACGGATTCCAATACGGTGCACCTAGTCCGGTAAATGCAGGAACCACATAAACTCCATTCGTATCTTCCACGGAATCTGCATATTTTTCCGTCTCGGATGCATCTCTAAACAAGTCCATCTCGTCACGCATCCACTGTACTCCGGCTCCTGCCACAAAAATACTTCCCTCCAACGCATATTGTACATTATTTTCAAAGCTTGCCGCAATCGTTGTAAGCAGACCATTTTTAGAATTTACAGCCTGTTCTCCCGTATTCATCAGCAGAAAGCAACCTGTCCCATATGTATTTTTAACTTCTCCTTCTGAGAAACAGCATTGACCAAACAACGCTGCCTGCTGGTCTCCTGCTGCCCCTGCAATAGGAATTTTGCAGCCAAGTATTCCCGAATCAGTGTATCCATACACGCTGCTTGACGGACACACCTTTGGAAGCATTGACTTTGGAATACCAAAATATGCAAGTATCTTTTCATCCCAGCATAAATTATGAATATCAAACATCATTGTTCTGGACGCATTTGTATAATCCGTCACATGAACCGAACCTTTCGTCAAATTCCAAATCAGCCAAGTGTCAATCGTTCCAAATAACAAATCTCCCGCTTCAGCCTTTTTCCTTGCTCCTTCGACATTGTCTAATATCCATGCAATTTTAGATGCGGAAAAATATGCATCAGGAACAAGACCTGTAGTTTTTTGTATATAATCTGACCATCCGTTTTTTACCATATCTTTAATACGTTCTGCTGTCCTTCGGCATTGCCAGACAATCGCATTGTAAACTGGCTCCCCTGTATGACGATTCCATACAATTGTTGTTTCTCTTTGATTTGTAATGCCAATACCTTCTATATTTTCTCCTGTTGCCCCAATTTTACTTATAGCTTCTGTTGCAACCGATAACTGCGACGCCCAAATTTCCATAGGGTCATGTTCTACCCATCCTGCATGAGGATAAATCTGCTCAAACTCTTTTTGCGCCATACTGCATATATTTCCCTGCTTGTCAAACAAAATACAACGTGAACTTGTAGTTCCCTGGTCTAATGCTAAAATATATTTTTTCATGCAAAATCTCCCAATAATATATTATTTATAGTTTATTATTATCCATTATATTATTTATTTTTTTCTTGTGCAATAACTCGAATAGATTTCGCTATCGCGAAATCTATTATAAAAATATTTATATATTTTTAGTGCACTTTTTTAACTCATTATATAGTCTGCAAACCGGTAATCCTACCACATTATTGTAATCACCTTTAATTCCCGTTACATACTTTCCGAAAGTCCCCTGTATCCCATAACCTCCTGCTTTATCATACGGTTCCGTACTGCTTATGTACTCTTCAATTTCCTGACTGCTCATATGTGCAACTTCAACATCTGTTTTCTCAGAAAATACATCAATACGCTCCACCTTTCCGCCTTTTACAAGTACAAGTGCCACCCCTGTATATACCTGATGACTTGCACCAGATATTTTATTTATCATCCTTCTCGCATCATCTTTATCCTTGGGTTTGCCAAAAATCTCTGTACCTGATGCAACAACTGTATCTGCCCCAATTACAATAAAACTATCTTCATCTTTTACCGTTGTTTCAATTTGTTTATCATTCTTCTTTTGTCTATTCAACTCAGTTGCAGCCGCCATGGCTTTTTGCTCTGCAAGTTCCATCGTAACCTGCTTTGGTTCACTGCTTGTTATTATTTCCTCACAGTTTGAAACTTTAATTTCAAATTCCGATTCAATCATTTTTAATAACTCTTTTCTTCTTGGTGATTGTGACGCAAGTATCAGCTTATACATAATTCTCCCCTTTTCTTTTAAAACATGCTACTGTGCAAAAATCAAAATATCTTTTGAACCTTGCATCATATTATCAAAAAAACGATGTTTCTATGATTTTGTACACACGGAAACATCGCTCTTTTTAATTGCATTTAAATTTTCTGTTGATTATCATTATCCAATGATAGGAAAACTAATACTCTTCAACTTTTGCATTGATTTCTGCAAACATTTTTTCTTTAAGTCCCTTGATATATTCAAATGCCTCTTCAACAGGAACCATTTCCTTTACAGACTTATCTCTTGTTGTAATCTCAACACATGATTCCTTGAGGTTTCTTGGACTTACAACCACCCTTATAGGTGCTCCAAGCAAATCGGCATCTGAGAACATTGCTCCCGGACGTACATCTCTGTCATCATACAAAGTTTCTACTGAGGCTGACTGCAAATCCTTGTATAATTTATCTGCAACTTCTTTTGTCTGTTCATCATCCACACGCAGACAGCATACTTCAACTTCCCAAGGTGCTATTGAAATAGGCCAGATAGGACCATACTCATCATGCTTTGCCTCACATACTGACGCTGCAAGTCTTCCTACACCAATTCCGTAACATCCCATAATAGGATTCTTTGTCTCTCCGTTCTCATCAGTATATGTCATATTCATAGCTTTTGTATATTTTGTTCCGAGCTGGAATATATTTCCAACCTCGATACCACGCTTAATGCTGATTGAATTTTTCTTACAGCATGGACATATTCCACCCTCTTTAACTTTTGCAATATCAACATAATTAACTTCGCCAAGGTCTCTCTCAAGATTAAGTCCCTTATAGTGGTATCCCTCTTTATTTGCTCCGGCGACCATTCCCTCAACACCTTTAAGAGAAGAATCGATATAAACCGTAACTTCCTTTGAAATATTGTATGGTCCGATATAACCTGCAACAAGTGGGTCATCTTCCATAATCTGTGCAACATGTATAGGTTCTCCAACAATATTGCGAAGCTTTGTCTCATTTACCTCATAGTCACCACGCACAAATGCTACAACAAATGAATCATCAGCATTTCTCTGATATACAACAGCCTTGCATGATGTCTCTACCGAGCTGTGAAGGAAGTCACATACATCCTCAATAGTTTTGCAATCCGGTGTTTCTATACATTCCAATTCAGAAACAGTACCTATCTTTTCATCAGGCATTATGTTTTCGGCAGCTTCCATATTTGCTCTGTAATCACACTCTGTACATGTAACGATAGAATCTTCTCCTACAGGTGTAAGAAGCATATATTCATGTGATACGCTTCCTCCCATCATACCTGAGTCTGATGCTACAGTAACAACTTCCGGAACTCCTGCTTTCTGGAAAATTCTATTGTATGCCTTATAACATACATCATAATATTTCTCAAGATCCTCCTGAGAAGTATGGAATGAATAAGCATCTTTCATTGTAAACTCACGCACACGAATCATTCCCGCTCTAGGTCTCGCCTCGTCTCTGAATTTACGCTGAATCTGATATATCATAAACGGATAATTATTGTATGACTGGCCATACTCACGAACAAGCTGAACTGATGCCTCTTCATGCGTCATACCAAGAACAAGTTTAGAACCGCTTCTGTCCTTAAGTCTTACAAGCTCATTTCCGACACTATCGTATCTTCCTGACTCTTCCCAAAGTTCAGCCGGCATAACAACAGGAAATAATACTTCCTGACCGTCTATAGCATTCATTTCTTCACGAATAATCTTCTCAATTTTTGCAGTTACTCTTCTGAGTGTAGGAAATTCAGAATAAATTCCGTTTCCTACATATTTCATATATCCGCCTCGAACCATAAGTGCATGACTGTCAATTACGCAATCAGCAGGTTTTTCTTTAAATCTTAATCCAACTAACTTTGATACTTTCATTTTGTTTTCCTCCATATTTTTCTATAACATAGTACAAAGAGTCGCTTGCGACTCTTTCGCGCTTGAGCGGAATGCATAGCATTTATTTCCTATAACATAAAAAAGTCCTAAACAATAATGTTCAGGACGAAATATACTTCCGCGGTACCACCTAAATTTATATATTAAACAAACATTTAATAATACACACTCTATGCCATAATAACGGTGGCTTTCCGGCAGGTTTTTTATTCCTGCAGCTCCCAGGCTGGTTCAATATTTTTATGTCAGGACTTTTCAGCAGCCAGTCCCTCTCTAAAGACTCCAAATATTTACTATTCTGTTCAAAGCTTTTTATTATATACAAAAAACCTGTAAGCCATAAACGACTCACAAGTTTTTTCGGGTTGGGCTGATTTTCATCAGAGCAGTCTGTAGGGGAATCGAACCCCTGTTTTCGCCGTGAGAGGGCGACGTCTTAGCCGCTTGACCAACAGACCATATATT
>NZ_DBLYGC010000022.1:0-57573 GCF_056818865.1 Butyribacter sp. | reverse complement strand
TTATTACAATAACACTGATGTATGAAAGAGTAAATATCTACTGTGCAGGACTGAATTCCACCGCCCTATATGGCAGTGGAATTTAAAATTTCATTTTTGGTGTGGGCTATAGAATGGAAACATGTATTTGATTATTATTTTATATATGATATAATGAACGTGTAAGTGTTCATACTAAAAATCGAGGTTGGAGGTACAAAGCATGCAAAATGAAAAAATTGAAAAAATTGCACAGGAAAGAATTGACCAGGTAAGAAATAAGGTTGAAATTATGTCAGAATTCGCCAGAAGCAACAAGCTTGCTATGGGAGCACATATATTTATAGCGGCACTTATCAGTTTGACATATTTGATTGAGGTATTCAAAGGCTCAAGAAGTATAGGATATGTTGCATTCGTTATTGTTCTCGGACTTGCGTCTCCAATAGCGGAGATTATCGCATACAGCAGAAATAAGGAAGCTACATCGATTAAACACTTTATATCATTGGGATTTGGTGTATTTTACACATTCCTTGTACTTACGACACAGAATTCGCATGCATATGTATATGCAATTCCTATGATAATCATAGTAACCGTATACAATGATTATAAATATTCATTGTATATAAATCTTGCCATGTTTTTTGTTAATATTGTGCAAGTTATAGTATTTATATCAAATGGTACATATAATTTAAAAACAGACAGTGCAAGTATTGCAATCCAGCTTTTTGTCATGGCAATAATAGCAACATTCGCAGCACTTTCATCAAGAATGCTCGATTTTAATAATCGTCTGAAGTTAAAGCAGATAGAAATTCAACATCAGGAAACAAAGGAAATGTTTGACCATATTATGAGTATATCTAAGGAGATGATTTCAGATATTGAAATAACTGACGGTCATATTAAGGAACTCGATGTTTCTATTGGGAATACAAGAAACGCAATGGAGCAGGTAAGCTCAGGTTCAAATGATACAGCAACGGCTGTTCAGAAGCAGCTCTCCATGACAGAAAATATACAAAATAAGATAAATGATGTTACTGTGGGTACAGATGAGATTGCTCTGAGTGTGAAACAGACTAAAAATGCTATTGACCAGGGAAATCATAACGTAGATTATCTGGTGGGAAAGGTAAATGAATCTGTTGAATCAGGAAAGCAGGTATCAAATGAGATAGCAAGCCTCAATGAGGATATGGAGAAGATGAATTCTGTTGTTGACATTATAAATAACATAACATCACAGACAAGCCTGTTGGCACTTAATGCAAGTATAGAAGCAGCAAGAGCAGGTGAGGCAGGAAAAGGATTTTCTGTTGTTGCATCTGAGATTTCAAAAATGGCAAATGAAACGCAGGATGCCACGATTAAAATTACTGATATGATTCAGGAAGTTACAGGTGCATTAGACAGAGTTGTAGAAGTTACCGGTCAAATGATTGAGATGATAGAGGGTCAGAATGAGGCAACAGAAAAGACAGCGGCAAGCTTTAAGACAATTGCTAAGAATACAGACAGTATTTTAGATAATTCAGAGTCACTTTCTGACTATGTTGAGGAACTTTCAATTGCAAATAAAGAGATTGTTGACAGTATATCAACCATATCTGCAATTTCAGAAGAAGTAGCGGCACATTCTAGTGACACATACAGCGTAAGTGAACATAATATTGAGATAGTATCACAGATAGTTGAAATAACAAGCAATCTTAAGAGACTTACAAAGCAGTTAAATAATAATTAACAACTTTATTTGTAACTACGGAGGTGTTTTTATATGAGTTTGGAGTCAGGTTTGAATGCCACACCATCAGGTGAAAGAGTACATATAGGTTTTTTTGGCATGAGGAATGCAGGAAAGTCAAGTCTTGTCAATGCATTTACAAATCAACAGCTTGCCATTGTATCAGATAAAAAAGGGACAACAACAGACCCAGTTTATAAAGCAATGGAACTTTTGCCACTTGGGCCTGTTATGATTATAGATACACCTGGATTTGATGATGAGGGTGAACTTGGAGAACTCAGAATCGAAAAAACAAAGCAGGTTTTAAATAAAGTTGATATAGCAATCTTGGTGGTAGATTCAGCTAAAGGGCTTTCGGGTTGTGATAAACAGCTTATTGAACTGTTTGTAAAAAGAGAAGTACCTTATCTTATCGTATACAATAAATCTGACATCAAAGAGATGGAAAAAAGCGATAATTCAATCAACGTAAGTGCACTGAACAAAACAGGAGTAGACGCGTTAAAAGAGCGTGTTGCGACGATGATAAAGACTGAGGACACTAAACTTAGGATTGTCGGGGACTTAATAAAACCGTCGGATTTAGTTGTTATTGTTGTACCAATAGATTCTGCGGCTCCAAAGGGCAGACTTATTTTGCCGCAGCAGCAGACGATAAGAGATGTGCTTGAAGCAGATGCGACAGCTATCGTGGTAAAAGAAAATGAATTAAAAGAAACACTTTCAAATCTCAGGAAAAAACCTGCTATGGTTATAACAGACAGCCAGGCGTTTGAAAAGGTGTCTGAGGATACGCCGTCAGATGTTTTACTGACATCTTTTTCGATACTTATGGCAAGATATAAGGGCTCACTTGAAACAGCAATAAAAGGAGTGGCGGCTATAGATAAATTGAAAGATGGTGACAGGATACTTATTTCAGAGGGATGTACACATCACAGACAATGTGATGATATTGGAACAGTAAAAATTCCACGCTGGTTAAAAGAGTATACTGGGAAAGAACTTGTGATTGAGACATCTTCAGGAAGGGATTTTCCGCAGAAACTTTCTGAATATTCATTGATAATACATTGTGGAGGATGTATGTTAAATGAAAAAGAAGTTAAACATAGAATTAAATGTGCCATAGAAAGCAATGTTCCTTTTACAAATTATGGAATTACAATAGCTTATATGCATGGCATTCTTAAACGAAGTATTGAGGTTTTTCCGGAACTTCTTGAAAATTTTAAATAAAAACAATAAAACAGTGCAGGTTGTCATATTATTGACTGCCTGCATTTTGTGGTTGAAATTAAAAATACAACTGTAAATAAAATGGAAAAAAAGTATTTGTAAACTACGAAAAACAATGTTGTAAGCAGCGCAGAAAAAAAGTATAATAATAAATAGTTATATGATTAATTTAAGTAATTGTGCAGATATGAGGTGAAAGAAGTATGAATAATGAAATAGTTATCCTAATCGTGGATGATATAGAGGTAAATAGAGTTATATTAAAGGGAATATTTGAACAGGATTACAAGGTTATAGAGGCTGATGACGGGACGACAGCCCTAGATATTTTAAACAGAGGTACAAAAGTTGACATAATACTGCTTGATATTATCATGCCTGTCATGAATGGAATTGATTTTCTCAAGGAGATAAAGAAAAATAAAAGTTACAGTGAAATTCCTGTAATAGTAAATACTCAGGCGGGTGAGCAGGAAAATGAATACAAAGCACTTGCACTTGGCGCCGATGATTTTATAGCAAAACCGTACAATCCCAAAATCATAAAACGCAGAATTACGAACATTATAGAAAAGACCATATATCAGAGAAAAAATATGAAAGAGGTTTTGGAAGATACCCAGCATCAGATGTACAATCTTATTGATACTGTGCCAGGAGGTATAGGCATTATAGAAGTTTCTACCAAAAATGAAAAGTTGAGGATGTCTTATTTCAATGATGGTCTTTCAAGCATGCTCGGATATATGAAGTCTGAACTTCAAAACATTATAGATAATGATATATATGATGTAATATACGGCAAAGATGAGGAAGTCTTAAAGGAAATCATGAATAAAGATGGAGATGACATAATTCATTGCAAAATACGTCTTATAAATAAGGATAAAAACATATTGTGGACAGGTGTATCAGCAAAAATGCTAAATTCGGAGTCAGAGTCAAAGACATTTCATGTAGTATTCATGGATCTGACTGAGGAAATGAAGGCAGAGACAACGATGAAAAATACTATGATGGAACTGAAATACAGGGTAGAGCGTGATACACTTACGGGACTCAATAACAGGGACAGTTTTTATGCATCAGTGGAAAAACTGATGAAAAAAGACAGTGAGCATACATACGTCATAGGAATGTTAAATGTTGACAGGTTTAAAATTGTCAATGAACTGTTTGGAAGCAAAAACGGTGATATGATTTTGAAAAATATCGCCGATGTGTTAAAGAAGATGACAAAGAAAAACGGCACATGTGCAAGGTTTGAAGCGGATAGATTTGCAATCTGCACAACAGCCGAATATATTGACGAAAATATAGGTGGGATAGAGCAGTTTCTGATTGGAAAAGATTCGTGGAACTGTCTCAATTACCCTATATTCCTGCATGCAGGTTTTTGTCTGATTGACGATAAAGATATACCTGTAGATCTTTTGTGTGACAGAGCAAATATGGCATTACAGGAGGTTAAGGGAAATTATATAACAAGATGGAATTATTATAATGACAGCCTGAAAAAATCAATGCTTATTGAACAGGAACTTATCAATGAGATGGATCATGCGCTTGAGAACCATGAATTTGTCGTATATTATCAGCCGATAGTTGATGTCAGGACAAAGAAAACCATAAGTGCAGAAGCACTTGTGAGATGGCTGCATCCGAAGAAAGGGATGATTTCACCCGGAATATTTATACCTGCATTTGAGAAAAATGGATTCATAACAAAACTTGATATGTATGTCTGTGAGGAAGTATGCAGACATCAGAGGGAGGAAAAGGACAAAGGTAACCGTGTTGTTCCTGTTTCGGTAAACCTTTCAAGGATAAACTTCTACAATGAAAACCTCTACAAAGAGGTGCTTGGGTTACTGGATAAATACAATCTGAAATCAGAAGATATAAAACTTGAAATCACTGAAAGTGCATATGAAGATAATCCCCAGGATCTTATTATGGCAATTCATACATTACAGAAATACGGTTTTAAAGTGCTCATGGATGATTTTGGAAGCGGATATTCTTCACTTAATATGCTTAAAGACTGTTGTTTTGATATATTAAAGATAGATATGAAATTTATGGATGACCTTGAACAGTCAGAGAGAGCAGGCAATATTATATACACTATAATACAGATGGCAAAGAATCTTCAAATAGAGACAGTTGTAGAAGGTGTTGAAAATGAAAAGCAATATGAGATGCTTAGAAGCATGGGCTGTGATAATATCCAGGGATATTACTTTTCAAAGCCTGTTCCGGAAGATGCTTTTGTAGGCAGACTTGAAAACGAATCCGGAATGAAAGATACAGATGAGTTTTATGATGACAGAGACACAATCCTTGTAGCAGATGATTCAGGTATAAGCCGTTTTGTATTAAAAGAGGCATTATGTGAAAAATATAATATTATCGAAGCATCAAATGCAGCTGAAGCAATGGATGTTTTAAAAAAGAATTTTTCTCAGATAAGTCTTGTGATATGTGACATTTATATGCCGGAAATGTCAGGATTTGATATGTTAAAACAGATAAAACAGATTTCTTTCCTTAGAAAGATTCCTGTGGTTATTGTGACTGCGTATGGTGATTTTGAAAACGAAGCTCACGCAATAGAACTTGGTGCGATAGAAGTCATAAATAAGCCGTTTAATACAACATTGCTGAAAAAACGAATTGACAATATTATAAATATTTTTGATACAAATAAATATGTTCATGCCGCAATTATAAGCGGTTAATAAAAATTATACTATTTTAATATTTATTTTAGTGTTTTTATATTATTAACCCATAAATATATGGTATTATAAAATGCAGATGCTGGAATAACGAAAATTAAATCAATTATTAAATGTTCGTTATTCCGGATTATTGGAGGAGAATGTGTTTGGATATGTTCAAATAAGAAAACCTGAGTTGAAAATAAAAGATTACAGTATTTATCATGGGTTTTACTGTGGGTTGTGCGACAGATTAAGAGATAAATACGGCTTAAAAGGTCGTATTACACTTACTTATGATATGACGTTTATGGCTGTGTTTTTATCATCTCTTTATGATGCCGAAAATATTGTGGCAGAAAAAAGATGCATAATGCATCCGGCAAAAAAGCAAAAGATTATTTACAATCAATATACTGATTATTGTGCCGATATGAATATATTGTTAAGTTATTATCACTGCCTTGATGATAAGCTTGATGATGGCTCAATCAGGGGCTATGCCGGTACTTTGTTTTATGATAAAGTACATAAGCAGACAAAACGGCTTTATAAACGCCAGGCACGAAAAATCAGTGTATGTCTTAAAAAACTTAATGAGCTTGAAAAAGATAAGGACACAAAAATTTTTGACGCCGCAGACTGTTTTGGGTGGCTGTTAGCTGAGATTATGTGCTTTAAAAAAGGCTATTTTGAAAAAGAGGTTAAAAAATTTGGATTCCATTTAGGCAGGTTTGTATATATAATGGATGCGTTTGACGATATAAGAGATGACATAGCCAAAAACAGATTCAACCCATTGAAAAAAATGTATTTTTTATGTGGCGATACAGATGTATTTAACAAAAAAGTATATGAAATACTTATAAGTGAGATGTCGGAGGCATGTGCAGAATTTGAAAAACTGCCATGTGTCGGGTATATAGACATACTCAGAAACATTCTCTATGCCGGAGTATGGAACAAATATGACAAAATAATAAATAAAGAAGAGGTAAAAAGTATATGAGCAATATTGATGATCCGTATAAAATACTTGGTGTATCACCAAATGCCAGTGATGATGAAATTAAAAAGGCATATAGGGAGCTTAGCAGGAAATATCATCCTGATGCAAATTCGGGAAACCCACTTGCAGACCTTGCTGAAGAAAAGTTTAAGGAGGTTCAGACAGCATACAGCAGGATAATGGATATGAGAAGCGGAAAGTCTGCAGATTGTTACAGCCGCGGAACTCAGGGTTATAGTCAGGAAACTCAGAATTATGGTCAGGGTTACAATCAGAATTATAACAGACAGAGATATGAACAGTACGGTTCAGGATACGGAAGAGGTCCGTATGGAAATAATTTGGACAATTGCTCAACAGGTAATATATGCTGTGATCTTTGGTGTGCAGATTCACTTTGTGAATGTATGGGAGGAGATTTGTGCAGTTGCATTTAAAGTCAAAACAGGTTGCATGGTGTGGAGTTATTATGGCGATAGCTGTGATTTTACAGATTTGTGCAGGAGTTATAGAGACAAGTTCATTTTTTCTGCTTGCACTGGCCTCTTTTTTGGCAGGATGTGTTGAAAGAAAATTTGACATAAAAACGGCTGCAGTTTTTTGTTCAGGTGCAGTTGTCCTTGGAGTTATTCTTGCTCCACAGAAGCTGTATTGTTTTACATATGCAGGATTTTGTGTATATGTACTTGCGGCTGAATATTTTAGGGGAAAAAATGGCAGTATAAAGAATTCGGACAAGGCAGAAAAAATCATGAATAATATCAAAATACAGTATATTATAAAAGGTATTATATATCATGTTCTTCTGATTGCTGCAGTTTTTGTTTCTGTTAAGATTAGCGGATTGGAAATTATCTTTTCAGCAGATTTTATTGAAAAAATAAAGCATATGCCGGTATTTGCAGTCGTTTTTGCAGCAGTTATAGCTGCCGAGCTGCTTTGGTTTATATTTGACAGGGCGTATATATTTTTTCAGGAACGGTATGGAATCATTGTTTGTGGGAGGGAATAGTGAAATCAGGGATTGAACATGATAAGCTTATCCGGAAGATATTAAATGAGATAATAGACACCTCAAAATATAAAATGAGCAAAAAATTTATCCAGCACGGTAATACAAGTGTGTATATGCATAGTGTGAGAGTTGCGTATATAAGCTGTTATATTGCTGAAAGATATAATTTAAAAGTTGATTTTGATTCACTTATTATGGGAGCACTGCTCCATGATTATTTCTTATATGACTGGCATGACAAAAACAGTCATCACAAAAGACCGCATGGTTTTCATCATCCTTCTGCGGCACTTGCAAATGCAGAAAGAGATTTTGATTTAAACTGGCGTGTGAAAAATACTATAAAAAGGCATATGTTTCCGCTTACACCAATTCCACCAAAGTGTCTTGAAGGCTGGATTGTCTGTGCTGCTGATAAAATATGTTCAACAAAAGAGACTATTAAAATAATAAAGTTTTGACTTGAATTTAATTTAGTGGTATAATTTCAAACTAAGAATGTAAAAATACACAAAAACAAGAGGTGCATTATGGCAAATTATAAAAGAATTTTATTAAAACTCAGCGGAGAAGCATTGGCTGGTCCGAATAAGACAGGTTTTGACGAAGCTACCTGTATAGGTGTTGCCAAACAGGTTAAAAAGCTTGTTGATGCCGGAATCGAAGTCGGCATAGTTACAGGCGGCGGAAACTTTTGGAGAGGTCGTACAAGCGAAAACATTGACAGGACTAAAGCCGATCAGATTGGTATGTTAGCAACAGTCATGAACTGTATCTATGTATCGGAAATATTCAGATCTGTCGGAATAAAGACAAGTGTACTTACTCCATTTGAATGCGGTTCTTTTACAAAGTTATTTTCAAAGGATAGAGCAAACAAATATTTTGAAAAAGGAATGGTTGTATTTTTTGCAGGTGGAACAGGTCATCCGTATTTTTCAACAGATACAGCTACAGTCCTTCGTGCGGTAGAAATTGAAGCAGATGTTATTCTTTCAGCAAAATCAATAGACGGTGTATACGATTCTGATCCGGCTGTAAATCCTGATGCTAAAAAGTTTGATGAGATAAGTATTGATGATGTTGTAAACAACAGACTTGGTGTTATTGACCTTGCGGCGGCGGTATTGTGTATGGAAAATCACATGCCTATGATGATTTTTGGACTAAATGAAGAAGACAGTATTGTAAATACAGTAAACGGAGTTACAAAAGGAACACTTGTAACTGCATAAACTTTTTGGAGGAAAATTATGAGCATAGAATTAAAAGAATTTAAAGATAAGATGAATAAGTCGATAGACAGCCTTGCAGGTGAATATACAACCATAAGAGCAGGTCGTGCAAATCCACATGTCCTTGACAAGATTATGGTTGAATATTACGGAACACCTACAAATCTTCAGCAGGTTGCAAATATATCTGTTTCAGAGGCGAGAACAATCGTTATCCAGCCTTGGGAAGCGAGCCTTATAAAAGATATTGAGAAAGCTATTCTTGTATCTGATCTTGGACTTACTCCAAACAATGACGGAAAAGTTATCAGACTTACATTTCCTGAACTTACGGAAGACCGCCGTAAAGAACTTGTAAAAGATGTAAAGAAAAAAGGCGAGGGTGCTAAAGTTGCCATTAGAAATATCCGCAGAGATGCCAATGATATGATAAAGAAACAACTTAAGGCAAGTGAGATTTCAGAGGATGAGCAGAAGGGTGCAGAGGACGATATCCAGAAGCTCACAGATGAATTTATTGCCAAAATTGACAATATGGTTGATGAAAAATCAAAAGAAATTATGACTGTATAATATGATGCAGGGGTCAAAAGCAGACAGTAGTGTATGTTTACATACATTACACCGTTGGCTTAACCCCGATATCATAATATTAGTGTACTTAAATAGGGGGATAGGCAGGAATTGTCTGTCCCTATAATTTCGCAAGTTAAAATTTGATTGAAAGTTTACAGAAAGAAAAGGGGATGACTATGGAAAACAGGGGAGTTCCAAGACATATTGCGATAATTCTTGACGGAAACGGAAGATGGGCAAAGAAGCGTATGCTTCCAAGAAATGCAGGGCACGCTGCCGGAAGCAAAAATGTTGAAAAGATATGTGCGGCAGCATGGGACATGGGAATAGAATATGTGACAATGTATGCATTTTCGACAGAAAACTGGTCAAGACCAAAGGAAGAAGTGGATGCACTTATGAAACTTCTGCATTCATATCTTAAGGAC
The DNA here is from genome assembly GCF_056818865.1 of Butyribacter sp. NCBI lineage: Bacteria > Bacillati > Bacillota > Clostridia > Lachnospirales > Lachnospiraceae > Butyribacter > Butyribacter sp. The sequence goes on along the minus strand of NZ_DBLYGC010000022.1, from coordinate 47,610 downwards.
TGTCTTAAAACAAGCAAAAAAAATAATATGCAGGTAAAAGTTATAGGTGATATTTCAAGACTTGACAAAGACCTTCAGGAAAGGATAATTGAACTTGAAGAGGTTTCATCAAAAAATACAGGACTTCATTTTCAGGTTGCCTTGAATTACGGCGGCAGGGATGAAATAAAAAGAGGCATCACGGCAATTGCAAAAGAGGTGAAAGAAGGCAAACTTTTACCGGAAGATATAGATGAAAAAGTTATTTCAGAACATCTTGACACAAACGGTATACCTGATCCTGACCTTATGATAAGAACAAGCGGAGAGCAGAGACTTTCAAATTATCTGTTGTGGCAGCTTGCGTATGCTGAATTTTACTTTACTGATGTATTGTGGCCTGATTTTGGAAAAAAAGATCTGCAGAAGGCTGTTGAATTTTATCAGTCAAGAGACAGAAGGTTTGGTGGCGTAAAATAAAAATGAGAGGTTTTATATATGTTTAAAACAAGATTATTAAGCGGAATTGTGCTTATGGCAATTACCATTGCACTTATGGTTTACGGAGGGTATCCTTTATTTTTTGTTATTACACTTATCTCTGTTATAGGACTTTATGAACTTTATAGGACAGTTGGTATGGAAAAAACAATGCCGGCATTTATTGGATATATATCAAGTATTGTAATTGACATACTTATATTAAATAACGGATTTGAAGAACTTGTAATGTGGCTTATAGCTACGCTTATGGTTTTGATGGCATGTTATGTCATAGCTTATCCTAAATACAATTCTGAACAAATGACGATGTTAATGTTTGGACTTATCTATGTGACTGTCATGCTTTCATTTGTGTTTAAAGTCAGATTTGCGCAAAACGGTATACTTCTTGTATGGTTTATATATATTGGTTCATGGGGGTCAGATACCTGTGCTTATTGTGTTGGCAAACTTATCGGAAAACACAAAATGCCTTCAAAGTTAAGTCCAAACAAGACTATTGAGGGATGTGTCGGAGGTGTTGCAGGTGCTGCACTTATAGGTCTGATATTTGCATTAGTATTTTTTAAACATGGACAGATTATATGGCAGCTTCCAATAATAGGAGCCGTTTCAGCAGTTATATCACAGATAGGTGATCTTACTGCTTCGGCAATCAAGAGAAACCACAATATAAAAGATTACGGAAATCTCATACCGGGACACGGTGGTATATTAGACAGATTTGACAGTGTAATATTTACGGCACCTATCGTATTTTATCTTATTAAATATATGTTGCCATAGAACAATTTACAGATGGAATTTTATAGTAGAGGATTAAAATGAAAACAAAAAATATAGCGGTATTAGGGTCAACAGGTTCAATAGGAACGCAGACGCTTGAAATAATCAGAAACAATAAGGATATGAATGTCATATCTCTTGCAGCCAGAAGTAATATATCCCTGCTGCAAAAGCAGATTGAGGAATTTTCACCGAATGTGGTATGTGTATTTGATGAAAAGAAAGCAAAAGAATTAAGAGAAAACATTAAAGGGGCAAAAACAAAAATTGTTGCAGGCATGGAAGGTCTTATAGAGTGTGCCATTATTTCAGAAGCAGATATTGTTGTTGCAGCGGTTGTTGGAATGATTGGAATAAGACCGGTTATGGAAGCAATAAAAGCCGGCAAAGATATTGCTTTTGCAAATAAGGAAACATTGGTAACTGCAGGTCACATAATCATGCCTATGATAAAAAAATACGGAGTGAAACTTTTGCCTGTAGACAGTGAGCATGCAGCAATTTTTCAAAGCCTTAACGGTGAAAATCATGCTGACATAGACAAGATACTTTTGACGGCATCAGGAGGACCTTTCAGGGGAAAGAAAAGAGAAGAACTCAAAAATATTCAGGTTGAAGATGCACTTAAACATCCGAACTGGTCAATGGGAAGAAAAATTACAATTGACTCTTCAACTATGGTAAATAAAGGTCTTGAGGTTATTGAAGCGAAATGGCTTTTTAATGTATCATGCGATGATATACAGGTGGTGGTTCAGCCAAAAAGCGTGATACATTCAATGGTACAGTTTAAGGATGGAGCTGTTATAGCACAGCTTGGAACACCTGATATGAAACTGCCGATACAATATGCACTGACATATCCTGACAGAAGGTATCTTCCTGGGGAAAGACTTGATTTTTGGAAGATGTCAGAAATCACTTTTGAAAAACCTGATATGGAGACTTTTAAGGGATTGAAACTTGCGTATGATGCGTGCAGAGAGGGTGGCAGTATGCCAACAGTTCTCAATGCGGCAAATGAGAAAGCAGTTGCTTTGTTTCTTGAGAAAAAGATAGCATATCTGCAGATATCAGATATAATTGAAGAGTGTATGTGTAAACATACTACAATTAAAGAGCCTTCTTTAGAGGAAATACTTGAAATTGAACAAAATGTTTATTCATATATATTAGCTAAATATAATGATAATATCATATAATAAATGACAAAATAAAGATTGCAGCTTTTTAAAGACTGCAGTGCCTTATTGTACATGGGGCGGAGATGGAGGATTAGATGAATATATTGGTGGCGTTGTTGATATTTACGGTTATAGTCGTAATACATGAGCTGGGGCATTTTCTTCTTGCAAAAAAGAATGGTGTCGGTGTTCCTGAATTTTCTGTAGGTATGGGACCAAGAATTATTACTGTTGCAAAAGGAAAAAAAGGATTTATTTTTAAATTTTTGTGTTCACAAAAATACTTTGAAAGTAATCCTGACTGGCAGGAGTGTACAAAATACTCATGGAAATTGCTGCCTATAGGTGGTTCATGTGCAATGGTAGGCGAGGACGAGATAAACGAAGCTGAAAATTCATTCAATGTGAAAGGAAAATGGGCAAGATTTTCAATTGTATTTGCAGGACCGTTTTTTAATTTCATACTTGCGTTTGTATTTTCGATTATAATTCTTGCAAATGCCGGAATTGATTATCCGATTATTGAACATATATATGACAATCAGCCTGCTGCAAATTCAGGTCTTGAAGTGGGCGATGTAGTAAAAAGCGTAAATGGCAAAAAGATTACAATAGGCAGGGAAATTGATACTTACACACTGCTTCATCCGCTGACAGGTGAGGATGTTGATATTGTAGTTACAAGAAACGGCGAAGAAAAATCATTCAAAATAGATCCAAATTATAAGACATATCTTTTTGGATTTTCATATGCCACTAATGAAAAAGCTTCCGCTGAGGTATCTGAGGTTACTGAAGGCAAGGCATTTGATAAATCCGGTTTAAAAGCAGGAGATATAATAAAGGAAATTAACGGTAAAAAGATAAACAATGCAGGTGAGCTTAGCACTGTCATGAATGAAGTAAACGGTGACGGAAAAGAAGTCACCTTTCTGGTAGACAGAAAAGGTGAGGAAAAGACATTCAGGGTAACACCTGAGCCATATTCCACAAAGACACTTGGGTTTATAGCTTCAATGGATGAAAAGAGCAAGAGTAGCTTTGATGTTGTAAAATACAGTTTTGTTGAAGTAAAATACTGGATAGAGACAACTGTCGGAAGTCTTGGAGCACTTATAACAGGAAATGTGTCTGTCAAAAATGTATCAGGGCCTGTAGGAATAGTTGATACGGTTGGTGATGCCATAAATCAGAGCAAATCTTATGGACTTAGGGTTGTAATGCTTCAGATTCTTTATATGTCTGTTCTTTTAAGTGCAAACCTCGGTGTTATGAATCTTTTACCGCTTCCGGCACTTGATGGCGGCAGACTTGTATTCATTCTGATAGAGGCTGTCAGAGGAAAACCTGTAGACAAGGAAAAAGAGGGGTTTGTTCATTTTGCCGGTTTTGTTGTACTGATGCTGTTTATGGTATTTGTAATGTATAACGATATAATAAAAATATTGCATTAGATATAGTAAGGTGCACTTTAAACCATGATGTCTTTTTGGCATCATGGTTTTTGCGATAAAATCAAATAACTTATAATTTAATTTTAAGAGAAGAGGTAAATATGTATAGAGATAATACTAAAGTTGTTAAGATTGGAAATGTATCAATAGGTGGCGGAAACAAAATTGCCATACAGTCAATGACCAACACTAAGACAGAAGATGTAGATAGCACTGTAAGACAGATACTTGAACTTGAAAATGCCGGTTGTGATATAGTCAGAAGTACAGTTCCGACTATGGAAGCGGCAAAAGCTATTGCACAGATAAAAAAACAGATTCACATACCGATTGTGGCAGATATTCATTTTGATTATCGTCTTGCTATTGCGGCAATGGAAAACGGAGCAGACAAGATAAGGATAAATCCGGGAAATATAGGTTCTGCAGATAAAATAAAAGCTGTTGTTGATGTGGCTAAAGAAAGAAATATTCCTATAAGAGTGGGTGTAAACAGCGGTTCACTTGAAAAAAATCTTATAGAGAAATATGGCGGAGTCACAGCAGAGGGAATTGTGGAGAGTGCTCTTGATAAAGTTAAGATAATCGAAGATATGGATTACGACAATCTTGTAATAAGTATTAAATCATCAGATGTATTAATGTGCATAAAAGCCCATGAATTTATAGCAGGAAAAACACCGTATCCGTTACATGTAGGCATAACAGAATCCGGTACTGTATTGTCGGGAAATATTAAATCGGCAATCGGTCTTGGCAATATCCTCTATCAAGGAATAGGTGATACCATACGAGTTTCGCTTACGGGTGACCCTGTCGAGGAAATTCGTTCGGCAAAGCTTATATTAAAGACGCTTGGACTTAGAAAAGGCGGCGTAACAGTTGTATCATGCCCGACATGCGGAAGAACGCAGATAGACCTTATCAGCCTTGCAGCAAAAGTTGAAGAGATGGTTAAGGACATGGATATAGATATAAAAGTTGCGGTTATGGGATGTGCCGTAAACGGTCCGGGAGAAGCAAAAGAAGCAGATATAGGAATAGCAGGCGGAAAAGGTGAAGGACTTCTCATTAAAAAAGGTGAAATAATAAGAAAAGTACCTGAAAATGAAATACTTGGAGTGTTAAAAGAAGAACTTGAAAAGATGTGCTGATAAGAGCAGAATTACATATCTGTTCTTATCGCTAAGGAGGAGCAGATATGCAGAGATTGTTACTTGAAACATTTGAGGGATTAAATCTTACGGACAGACAGAAAAAAATATTTGATGATGTCAGTGTTGAAAATGTAGTTTTATCTTCTGAAAATAAAATGATAGACATATATCTGGTGAGCAGTCATGTAGTTGCTTATAGGGAAATATGTCTTTTAGAGTACGCATTGGGAGTATTTTTTGGAAGTACGGATTTAGATATAAAAATACATGACCGATTTGAATTGTCAAAACAGTATGATGCAGAAGCTTTCTTTAAAGAGTATAAGGAGAGCATTCTTCAAATTTTCAAGGCAGAAAACATTCTTGAATTTGATATGTTATATCAGGGCAGATTTGAAATGAAAGACTCGTCTGTTTACATATCATGTGAAGACGACGATTTGTACAGGGGGCGTGAATATAACTTAAAAGAAAATCTTATTAAGATATTTGAAGAAAAAGCAGGTTTTTCAATAACAGTAGATATTGAATACGTCGAACCGTCAAATGAAAAAGAGAAGAAACGTGAGATATTTAAATTTCCGTCTAAACAAAAAAATATACAAAAACACGATAATATACTGCTGCAAGACAGCTCAGAAATTCAGGCGGGTGCTGTTATGCAAAAAACAGGTACAGATGGGATGGGTTCAGATATACCGTTTGATGATGCCGCATATTATGTTGATGATATGGTATATGCTGCCACAAATATGGGATTTGATATTTCACAGGGAGAAGCAGCACAAAACACTGCAATGGGATTTGATGTGTCAGTGCCAAAAGAAAGTGCTATAGTTTCAGGCAAAGACAGTCAAAAAGAAAAAAGTAATTCACCAAAAACACAAAAGACAGAAAATTCTTCAAGATACGGAAAAGACAGAAAATACGGAAAGAGTAAATTTACAAAGAGTAAGATACCGTTTGATGAGGATTGTTTTTATGGAAGAAACTGTGATGGCGAAATCACAAAAATTGCTGATATTCAGGATGAAATAGGTGAAGTTATCATAGAGGGAATGGTTTCTTCAACAGAGGAAAGAGAGATTAGAAACGAGAAAATAATATTCATTTTCAATGTAACGGATTTTACTGACACTATTACGGCAAAGATTTTTATAAAAAAAGATGAAGCTGAGCCTGTAAGAGATAATATTAAAAAAGGAAAATTCATAAAGATGAAAGGAATTGCTCTTTATGATACTTTTTCAAGAGAAGTTGGAATAAGTTCAATAAAAGGAATAAAACCCGGCAAAGACAATCGTGTGTATCGTGAAGATAATTACGAAGGAATGAAGAGAGTTGAACTTCACGCACATACACAGATGAGTGAGTTAGACTCCGTTATGTCGGTTTCTGATTATTTGAGCATGGCAAAAAAGTGGGGACATACTGCCGCTGCCATAACAGATCACGGTGTTGTTCAGGCATTCCCGGATGCTGACCATTGTTTAAAACCTGACGATAACCTTAAAATGCTATATGGTGTTGAAGCATATCTTGTAGATGACCTTATTGGAACGGTAAAAAATGACAAAGGACAAAATTTTAATGATTCATTTGTTGTATTTGATTTGGAGACAACAGGTTTTGGAGCAAAAAGCAACCAGATTATAGAAATAGGTGCTGTAAAGGTTGAAAACAGGCAGATAGTTGATACATTCAGTACATTTGTAAACCCTGAGAGACCTATTCCGTTTAATATAACTAAACTGACAAGTATAGATGACAACATGGTAGCCGATTATCCAAACATTGATGTTATACTTCCTAAATTTCTGGAATTTTGCGGCGACAGTGTTATGGTGGCGCACAATGCATCATTTGATATGGGATTTATAACACAAAAATCAAGGGAGAGAGGTTATAAAACGGATTTTACCGTTATTGATACTGTTTCAATGGCAAGAGCATTGCTCCCTGAGCTTTCAAAATATAAACTCGATACTGTTGCAAAAGCACTCGGAGTTTCGCTGGAAAATCACCACAGAGCTGTTGACGATGCCGGATGTACAGCAGAAATATTCATTAAACTTTTGAAAAAACTTGATGAAAAGGGTATCAGTACGCTTGAAAAGTTAAATGAACTTGGCAAGCCATCAGTTGAGACAATAAGAAAAATGCCGTCATATCATGCGGTAATACTTGCAAAAAATGAGACAGGACGTGTTAATCTGTATAGGCTTGTATCGGAATCACATTTAAAATATTTTAACAGAAGACCGAAGCTTCCAAAAAGTCTTTACCTTGAATATTGTGAAGGTCTGATGATTGGCTCGGCATGTGAAGCCGGTGAGTTGTATCGTGCAATACTTGAGGAAAAGCCGGAAGAAGAAATAGACAGACTTGTTAAATTCTATGATTATCTTGAAATACAGCCGCTTGGAAATAATGCATTTATGGTAAGGGACAATGATAGATTTCCGCAGATACAGGATGACAATGACCTTATGGAAATAAACAGAAAAATTGTTTCACTCGGAGAAGAGTACAATAAACTTGTCGTAGCGACATGTGATGTACATTTCTTAAATCCTGAGGATGAAGTGTACAGGCGAATAATCATGGCAGGACAGGGATTTAAGGATGCAGACCTTCAGGCACCGCTTTACTATAGGACAACAGAGGAAATGTTGTCTGAATTTCAATATCTTGGTGCAAAGAAAGCACAGGAGATTGTAATTACAAATACAAATCTCATAGCTGATATGGTGGATAATATAAAACCGTGCAGTCCAAGAAAATGTCCGCCACAGATTGAAAATTCTGATCAGGATTTAAGAGACATATGTTATAACAAAGCACATTCAATATATGGACCGGATCTGCCACCTGTGGTAGTTGAAAGGCTGGAGAGAGAATTAAATTCAATTATAAGCAACGGATATGCGGTTATGTATATTATTGCACAGAAACTTGTATGGAAATCAAACGAGGATGGCTATCTCGTAGGTTCAAGAGGTTCTGTAGGTTCTTCGTTTGTAGCAACAATGGCAGGTATAACTGAGGTAAACCCGTTGTCGGCACATTATTATTGTCCGAAATGTCATTATTATGATTTTGACTCAGAAGACGTAAAAAAATATGTCGGCAGTTCAGCGTGTGATATGCCGGATAAGAAATGTCCAAAATGTGGTGAAATGTTATGCAAAGAGGGCCATGATATACCATTTGAGACATTCCTTGGATTTAAAGGTGACAAAGAGCCTGATATAGACCTTAACTTTTCAAGTGAGTATCAGAGTAATGCACATGATTATACGGAGGTTATTTTTGGAGCAGGACACACATTCAGAGCCGGAACGGTAGGAACGCTTGCTGAAAAAACAGCTTACGGATATGTAAAAAAATATTATGAGGAACGAGAACAGACAAAACGTGGTGCTGAGATAGAAAGAATATCCCAGGGCTGTGTAGGAGTAAGACGAAGCACAGGACAGCATCCGGGAGGAATCGTAGTTCTGCCTATGGGCGAAGAAATATACACATTTACTCCTGTGCAGCATCCGGCAAATGATATGAAAACCAAGATAATAACGACACATTTCGATTATCATAAGATTGATGCAAACCTTTTGAAACTTGATATTTTAGGACATCAGGATCCTACCATGATAAGAATGCTTGAGGATCTTACGGGAGTTGATGCATCGCAGATAAGAATGGATGACAAGAAAGTTCTTTCATTATTTGAAAGCACTGAGGCACTCGGAATAAAACCAGAAGATATAGACGGCTGTCCGTTTGGTTGTCTCGGACTTCCTGAGTTTGGAACACCATTTGTACACGGAATGTTAAAAGAAGCAAAACCGAAAAACTTTTCGGACCTTGTACGAATATCCGGACTGTCGCATGGTACTGATGTATGGCTTGGAAATGCACAGTATTATATTTCTACAGGAGATTGCACACTTTCATCAGCCATATGTACACGTGATGATATTATGATATACCTCATTCACATGGGAGTTGAAAATGAACGTTCATTCAAAATAATGGAAAGTGTACGAAAGGGAAAAGGACTTACACCTGATATGGAAGAGGACATGAGAGCATGTAATGTGCCTGACTGGTATATAGAATCATGTAAAAAAATAAAATATATGTTCCCCAAAGCACATGCGGCGGCATATGTAATGATGGCACTTAGAGTAGCATATTTTAAAGTTCACTATCCATTATCATATTATGCAGCATTTTTCAGCATAAGAGCCACATCATTCAACTATGAACTTATGTGTCTTGGAAAAGAAAGACTTGAATATTATATGGACGATTACAAAAAGAGAAAAAATGAATTATCAGATAAAGAAAAAGATACATTTGAAGATATGAAGATAGTACAGGAAATGTATGCGAGAGGTTTTGAATTTGTCAAAATTGATATATATCGTTCTAAAGCTAACAGATTTCAGATAGTTGACGGAAAACTGATGCCTGCATTTTCTACAATCGACGGACTTGGTGACAAAGCTGCCGAGATGATAGAAGACGAAGCAAGCAAGGGAAAGTTTTTATCACGTGAAGATTTTAAAAACAGATGTAAAGTCAGTGAAAAAGTGGTTGAGACAATGGCAGATTTGGGCTTGATGGGAGATCTTCCACACAGCAATCAGATATCATTGATGGATTTTATGGAGATGTGATAAATTGGACTGGACTTTTTGTTTTTATAATGAACGGGTATATTAGAACTGCTTGTCTTTACATTATCTTGTACGAATGCTAAGATAGCACTAGAAATAGTAAAAGATTATGACAAATCGTGTATTATATAAAATTGGAGGGGTGTACATGGCAAAGGTTATAGGTATAGGAAACGAAAGCTTTCAGGAAATAAGAGAAAATGATTGTTTTTATATAGATAAAACATCCTTTATAAAAGAATGGTGGGAAAACGATGATACGGTAACACTTATAACACGCCCCCGCCGTTTTGGAAAGACATTAAACCTGAATATGCTTGAATGTTTTTTCTCAAACAAATACAAAGACAGAGGCGATTTGTTTGATGGACTTGATATTTGGAAAGAAGGACAATATCGCGAACTGCAGGGAACATATCCGGTGATATTTATAAGCTTTGCGAAAATAAAACAGAACAATTATACAGATACTATAGCTGGAATTAAGAGAATTATCTGTGATGTAATTCAAAAGTATTATTTTTTGAAAGATTGGCAAGGATTGACTGATGAAGAAAAAAACAATCTAAAAAGTATAACATATGGTATGGATGATTTGACTGCGCAGGAGGCAATCGCAAGCATATCAAATTATCTCAGCCGATATTATGGAAAAAAAGTTATCATATTACTTGATGAATATGACACTCCAATGCAGGAGGCATATGTAAATGGATATTGGGAGGAACTTGTAGCATTTACACGAAGTTTTTTTAATGCAACATTTAAAACAAATCCATACCTTGAAAGAGCTATAATGACTGGTATTACAAGGGTATCTAAAGAAAGTATTTTTAGCGACCTAAATAATCTTGAAGTTATTACAACATTATCCCCAAAGTATGAAACTGCATTTGGCTTTACGGAAGAAGAAGTGTTTAATGCACTTGATGAACAGGGGCTTTCTGACAAAAAGGACGTTGTAAAGATGTGGTATGATGGGTTTAAATTCGGTGAAAAAAATGACATTTACAATCCGTGGTCTATAATCAATTATCTCGATAAAAAGAAAATCGCAACTTACTGGGCAGATTCAAGTTCAAACGGGCTTATAAACAGTCTTGTTCAAAAGGGAAGTCCGTATATAAAAACCATGATGGAGACACTTATAAATGGTAAAGCGATAAATGTAAGAATAGATGAACAGATAGTATTTTCAGAACTTGATTATTCGGAGGATGCAGTGTGGAGTCTGATGCTTGCAAGCGGTTATCTGAAAGTAATATCATCAGAGGAGCTGAATCTGATAAGGGAAAGTGAAAATGAATATGAGCTTGCACTTACAAACCGTGAGATATTATTTATGTTTAGGAAAATGATACTCAGATGGTTTACACCGGCAAAGCATGAAACAAATGAATTTATAAAGGCTCTTATGAACGGTTATGTAGAAAGTATGAACGAATATATGAACGATGTCGCATTACAGACATTCAGTTCATTTGATTCAGGAAAAAAGGAATCTGCAAAAAAAGCACCGGAAAATTTCTACCACGGCTTTGTATTAGGCCTTATGGTAGATCAGACAGAAAACTACCTCATAATCTCAAACCATGAAAGTGGTTATGGCCGTTATGACATAATGTTAGAACCGATAGATAAATCAAACGAAAAACTTCCTGGTATTGTTATAGAATTTAAGGTAATAAATCCTAAAAAAGAAACAACACTTGAAGATACCGTAGAAGCAGCACTAGAACAGATAGAAGAAAAAAAATATGACGCGGAGCTTATAAAAAGAGGTGTAAAAAAAGAAAATATACATCATTATGGTTTTGCATTTAAGGGAAAAGAAGTGCTGATAGAAAGTGGGAAGCTGCCACAATCTGTATGAAACGGTATTGGAATGAGTCCGGTTGGTTGAGAAATCCTTTAAATGTTAGAATTTTAAATGAGATTGACAATTGCCATTTTGAAATTTTTGAAAGAATTAAATTATAAAAAATCTATCTAAGGAATTCAATCTTTAGATAGATTTTTTATGCGTTTGCCCTGATGTATATCCTGAATATTTTGCCTAAACCAAATGTAAAAATCGCTCTACTTTTCCGGTTATGAGCCATGGGGCAGGCTGCTGTTTAAACATATTGTTGCTTTCAAGCGTGGAGACACTTACCTGTATTATTTCGGGATTTAAGATGCCGAAAGGTTCGAGAAGTTCTTTCATCCCTGCTGCCACCGTAAAATCAAGTGTATAGATAACTATTCTGACCTGAGGATTTACACGGATAAAATATTCGAGTTCCTGATTCATGCTCGCTGATGCTACCATAAAGATTACATCGGGAATCGGACAATCTTTCATGGTATTTTCATCGACATGATCAACAATCGTGATGTTATGAAGACAAAAGTGCTCTATATTGTCCTCCATTGTATTTCTGTCTGCGTTACTGTATTCTACGGCGGTTACATTACCTTCCGATGCGAGAAGTGCGGCTTCTATTGCAATGCTTTCGCCGCTTATCACGCATATATTATCCTGTGGAGCTATCATCATTTTATTTAAGATAATTGAGCGTATTTCACTGCCGACATAATGTATTGAACCTTTTTGGAAAAGTTCATTTGAAAGTCCTATCTTTGCGGTGTTTCTTGCTTTTTTATTGACGATAAGCATACCCGCCGAGGCGTTTATGCCACGGTTTATCATATCGGCAGCTTTCTTGTGATATATTTTTCCGATAGGAACATTTCCCTCATTATACCAGACTTCACAATCGCCGAGTCCGGCATTCCACAGACGGTAAAAGATGTCATCATCACCTGCTTTTGTAAATACCAATGTTGTTTTGTGGGCTTCGACAGTAGGAACAACATTTTTGTTTTTCTGCGTAATGTCAAGTATTTTTACATGTTCAAGGTCTATAATCGTGTTTGACGAAAAGAATTTGAGCCATGCAAGAATAGATTCGTTTGAAAATATATTGTTTTCTGTATTCACGAAATCACCTCATTTCAGTTATTTTTCGTAATTGATATTTAATTTACGAAAATAATATGATGCAAGGGTCAAAAGCAGATAGTAATGTATGTTTACATACAAATTACTATCTGATGGCTTGACCCGCCAAACACCGACAAGTAGCAGATTTGCTTGAAAAGATGCGGGATTGTCGGTGTTTGCAGGATTGCGAAAATTGCATAGCAATGAAGCAATCCGTGGTATTATTGTTGTCAAAATACCTTTTGACCACAATATCATAATATAGTATAATAAAAAATGGTATGTCTTGTAACTTGGACAGGACAAATATTAAAATTCTGATGTTGTGGTCAAAGGGTATTTTGCCCCTTGCATCGTATTATAGCATATAAGCTCTTTTTTGGTCAAAACGATTTAATAATTATAAACAGGAGGAAGTTATGAATCAATTTATCGGAAAAAGTTTATCAGGAAGTTTGAAAGAAGCCGTTAATGGTCTTAATGAACCGAAGTTTATTATTTTATTTTCAAAGGATGAAAATTTTGAAAAAAATGTTCGTGAATTGGAAAAACTGTATCCAAAAGTCCCGAGTATAGGATGTGTTGGTACAAGCTATACAGGTGACATTTATAACGGGGACGGATGCAGCGTTGTTGCTTTTACAGGGGATGTAGAAGCAGTCACAGGTGTTCTTACAGCCATCGGCGACACACCGGTTCTTAAAATCAGGGAATTAGATGAAAAAATGCGAAAAATCAATGCAGAAAGCGATAATACCGTATGTATCGATTTATGTACGGGAAACGACAGCTGTGTTGTGACCACTCTGAATATGGCACTCCGCAAATTTAATATTTCACTTGTTGGCGGAACGTCATGGTGTGACAAAGTGTCTGTAAACGGAAAGATTTATTCTGATGCATGCGTATATGCCTTTGTTAAAAATCTTTCAGGAAAGATAAGGACATATAAAGAAAATATATACAAACCTAGTAAAAACAGATTTGTAGTTACAAAGACAGATACTGATGAAAAGAAAATTATTTCACTCGACAATATGCCGGCTGCACAGGTATACTGTAATGCATTGAATATACCTGAATCAAAAATAGAAACGCAGACATATGAAAATCCGTTTGGAAGATTTATAGGAAAAGAGATATATATTATCTCAATAGAACAGCAGAAGGAAAGCGGAATAGTATGCTTTAAACAGGTTAACGAAATGGATGTTCTCACGATTTTGCAGCTTGATGATGTTGACAGAGTTGTAGCTGATACCATTTCACAAATAAAAAGAGATTTTTCAAAAGTTTCAGGTGTTTTTTCGGTTAATTGTCTTTTCAGGTATAATTTATTCAGTGAACACGGCTATTTTGAGACATATTTAAACCGGATGCAGGAAATCGGCTGTCATGGAGGTTTTGTCGGAATGGGTGAACATTACAACAGCCAGCATATAAATCAATCAATGTCCTGTGTTGTATTTGAATAAAAGTACATTTGATAATTGGAGGGAAATATATGTTTAGGAATAAAAAGAACGAGGAACAGTCAGATATAAAATATCCTGTCTCATATTCGGCTGGATATCTTACGGAGAGATATAAGGATTTGGCATCAGAAGAACTTCAGACTTCACAGAACATTAAAAATATTTCCGATTCTTTCGGGGTTGTAATGTCTGAAATGTCAATTCTTACAGAAAATATTGAAGCGTTTAAAAGCACATTCTCTGAAATATCAAGCGCTGTAAATGAGCTGCAGTATGTTAAGAATGGAATAAATGAGTCTGTAGACCAGGCAGAGGAACAGGTAGAGGTTTTAAAGGACAGTTCCGAAGATGTAAGAGACAGTTTTAAGGATATGGGTGAAACTTTTATAAAACTTAAAGATGCTGTAAAGGATATACATAAAAGAACAGAGGGAATAGTGTCTATTGCAAACCAGACAAATCTTTTGTCCATGAATGCGGCAGTGGAGGCAGCGCATGCAGGTGAGCAGGGAAAGGGGTTTGCCGTAGTTGCAAATGATGTAAAGATGCTTTCTGAAAAAATCAAGTCGCTTGTTGATAATGTGAACGACAGCATAGAAAATGTGACCGAAGGCATGGATATGCTCAATGAGTCCATAAACAAATCGAGTGAGGCAATAAAAAACAGTATCGAGCAGGTAGAAAAGACATACAGTATTTTTGATAACATAAAAGATGAGGCGGCAAAGACAGGGCAGACTCAGGAGTCAATAAATAATGCCGTACATAATTCTGAGAAAAGTGTGGCTATGATAGGTGATTTTGTAGTTATGTCAAGAAAAAATTATGACAACGTTTTAAAATTTATTGACGGCATAGATGAACATGAGACAAACAAGGGATTTATATTTGAAGATATAGATAATGTATTAAAACAATTGCCTAAATTGATGGATAAATAGATAAATAAAAAACGGGAGGAACAGATAGTGAACTCAAAAGTTGAGATGTGGGATATTTATGATAAAGATAAAAAGAGAACAGGGCGCCTTATGAAGAGAAATGACTGGTGCCTTAAAGATGGAGAATACCATCTTACGGTTCTTGGTGTTGTTAAAAGACCGGATGGTAAATTTCTTATTACAAAACGTGCGATGGATAAGGCATGGGCACCGGGCTGGTGGGAAATTTCAGGCGGTGCGGCAATGGCAGGCGAAGATTCTTTAGATGCCATAAAGAGAGAAATCTTGGAGGAGACCGGTCTTGATGTAAACAATGCCGCAGGCGGATTTTTGTTCTCATATCATCGTGAGAATCCGGGTGAAGGTGATAATTATTTTGTTGATTTATATAAATTTGAGATGGATTTTGATAAGTCTGATGTAAAACTTCAGGATGCCGAGACAAAAGACTTCATGATAACTGACTTGAAACAGATAGAGGAATTTGCAAATCAGGGAATTTTCTTACATTATGACAGTATTAAGGAGGCATTTAAATAGTATGCGTTATTATTATCCTGACTATTTCAAAGATTTTAAATGTGTAGGCGGAATGGCATGTCCTGACAGCTGCTGTCATATCTGGCAGATAACAGTTGACAGGAAGACATTAAAAAAATACAAGACAGTTAAAGGCCCGCTTGGAAAACGAATGGCTGAAAAAATCGATCCAAAAACCGGTGACATCTGTCCTCACGGAGATGAAAACAGATGTGAATTTTTAAATGATGACAATCTATGTGACATTGTTTCAGAACTCGGAGAAGATTATCTTTGTGAGACATGCTATACACATCCGCGCCATGAAGAAGTATACGACAATGTCAGAGAACGTTCACTTGCAATCACATGTCCTATTGTATGCAAGCAGCTTCTTGAAAGAAAAGAGCCTGTTGAAATTATTTATGAGGATAAAAAAGGAATCGAAAAGCGTGACAGAAAATTTGATGAAGAACTTTTTGAGATATTACTTGACGCAAGGGATAATCTTTTAAAACTCCAGCAGGACAGGGAACTCACAATATCCCAGAGAATGGCTCTCTCTCTTGGAATTGCACATGATATTGAGAGGCGCATAAGAGCAAGAAATGTAAGGAGCAGAGACACAAAAGGAATTAAAGCCATTTTCGGCATTAAAAAATCATTTACAGATGAGGAAAAAGAGGAAATCACAAAAATTCTCAAATACTATAAAAAATCTAACGCTTTTGAAAAAATGCGCAAGAATATAGAGGACAGCGAAGATACGGACTGGTTTAAGCCGGATGAGGAACACGAAAGAAAAAAGATTTTAAATGATATATTATTCACTCTTTGTACTATGGAGGCATTAAAACCGACATGGATACCGTATCTGCAAAGCGTATTAAACATAAGGCAGCAGATGGAAAACAAAGAATATGATGAGCTTCATCGTGAATTTGAGACAAAACTTGATGATATTGAGATTGAACAGCTGTTGTATTACTTTACATATGTCTATTGCTGCCAGTCAGTTTATGATGAAGCACTTTTGGCCAAGATAAAGATGGCTGTTGTAAATACACTTATCATAAAAGAGCTATGGTTTATGAGTTGGCTTGAAAACAATAAAAATATTACAATTGACGATAAGGTTGAGTATGCCCACTGGTTTGTGAGAGAAGTTGAAAATTCCGATGAGAATATGGAACAATGGGACAGCCTTATGCAGAGAAATCCACGATTTTCCTTAGAAAACATTTTTAAGCTGTTATGATACTGTAAATGATAAACAGAACGAAAAGAGGATGATTATGGAATACAAAATATTGGAGAGAGATGCCAAACTTGGTGATTATAATGCAAGAGAAGGTGCCGATACTACAAAGGAAGAACTGTTTGAACGAAAATTTTAGATGAAGTTTTGGAGAAGTATTCTATTTGATGATTTGACAAAATCGTCTGATTTTATGATAAAAAATCATCTTTATCCGTTCGATTAAAATAAAATAATTATGAGGTGACATATGATTTCTAATGGTATAGTAAATTTAATAATGCAGATGTCTGTTTTGGGATTTGTAATCCCGGTTGTTTTTATATTAGCATGGAAAGTGCGAACTAAAAAAAGTATAATTCCATCTCTTGTCGGAGCCGGAGTTTTCATTATGTTTACATTTTGCTTCGAGTCAGTTCCAAACATGATTTTTTTACATACTAAAAATCCAATATCAGATTTTATAGTAGGAAATGGAATTGTATATGCTGTATATGTAAGTTTGATAGCTGCAGTTTTTGAGGAGGCGGGACGTTTTGTCGCTTTTAAGTTTTTCCTAACAAAATATACTTCTGATAACGAAACATCAATTTTTTATGGACTTGGACATGGTGGAATTGAGTGTATGATAGCACTTGGCGTCACCCAGCTTCAATATTATGCTTATGCACAGCTTATAAACCAGAATAAGATATCAAGTGTTATAAATGCCCTTCCTGACGAGCAGTCAAAGACCGCTATGACAGAACTTATTAACAGTATCAAGCAGTTGACACTTTCACAAAGCCTGTGGGCAGGCGGACAGCGTTTCTTCGTTATGTTCATGCAGGTAGCACTGTCTGTTTTGGTATTTAAAGCAGTGAAAGAAACAAACAACAATCATTATATTATCATAGCTGTAATCCTTCATACATTAGGCAATATGCCGGCAGCACTTTATCAGAGGGACATATGCCCTAGATTTGCCACAGAGGTGATTTCGATAGTGTATTCAATAGTTGTATGTGTTTATGCGTATAATGTTTATAAAACTCTTCCAAAGAAAAAGACAACGAAAAAAGAAAATAGTTTTGATGTTGCCGGAAAGAAACTTACAAATTAAAAGCTTAAAAGTTCTTGAAGAATATTTGTTTCACAGGTAAAAAATATTATGAGAATACTTTTTTTAGAAACAAGGGAATTGTCTTATTCATCGTCATCCGTATTTATGAATGAATTAAAAAAGGCATTCCTGAAACTTGGAGATGAGGTCTTACATTACATTGTAAAAGACATAAATCAGAGTGAGGAAATTCTTGAAGATATTCTGGCAATGTCACATACTCTGAAATTTGATTTTATTTTCGACATAAATTCAATATTGCCGCTCTTATATGAAGATGACAAGCCTTATCTCGATTGTTTTAAGGTGCCTTTTGTCGATTATATAGTGGACCATCCGATTCATCAGGCACATGTGTTAGACAGGAAACTCGACAATTTTAATGTCATATGTCTTGACAGCGAGCATTGTGATTATATAAAGACATGTTATCCTAATATAAGAAATACGATTGCAATGCCACTTGCTGCCTGCACGCAGACTGTTGAAAAGATATCTCTGCAGGAAAGTGATGAGCGTAAAATAGATGTATTGTTTCCGGCTACATTCACTCCTGTTTCTTATTTTGAAGATATACTTAAAGATAAAGGGAAAAGATATTTAGATTATGCCAAAGAATGCATTGATATGATAAAAAGCGGAGGGGAATTTGCCGTATGTGATATGAGAAAAAGGCTTCTTGAAACGGATAATCAAAAACATGATATACTGCCTGATGTCTCAAGATATATTGACAAATATATAAGAGAATATTTAAGGCAGATGACAGTTGAAGCATTGATGTCCGTTGGAATATCACTTGATGTGGTTGGTGCAAGATGGGAAATGTATGACGGTAAATACCATAACAGACTAAACATTCATGAACAGACAGGATATGGGAATATAGCAGGTTTTATGCAGATGTCAAAAGCTGTTCTTAATGTTCAGCCGCTGTTTAAAAATGCCCCACATGACCGTATATACAATGCAATGGCAAACGGAGCTGTTGTAATTACTGATTATGTGACGGGACTAAATGTATATGAAGAAGGAAAAGATTATTTAAAGTATAATTTCTCTGACCTAAAAAAAGATTTTGAGAGAATAAAGAATATAATTTCTGACAATAACAAAATTGACAATATGCGTCAAAGTGCATATCAAAAAGTAATGAAAAATGATACGTGGGAAGACAGATGTAGAAAAATTAAGAAAATTGTAAAAAACTTGAGTTAGTCATGCATTGACAAAATCCACTATTTGAAGTTATTATATCAATCGAAAGAAGGAAAGGTTTAATAAAATATGTTATACAAATATTTCAGGTTTAGCAAAAAAAGGGTATCGGTGTTTGCGGTACTTCTCATCATAATTATAAGTGTACAGGCTTTTCTTACGGGTTCGCTTATGTCTCAGCAGTCTGTAACTACAGAGGCAGGAAATTCAAATAGTGCGGTTATCGGTATAATTGATAATGAGGAGATTATCAGACAGAAATTTTCATTTAACAGAAAAGTAGTTTTATCACAATTTGTGTTAAGTTTTGGCTCGTTTGAGCATAAAGATGTCGGAGACGTGCTTCATATTCAGATGACAGACGGAAATAATAATGTCGTTTATAATACGGACATTCCTGTCAGAAAAATAAATCCAAACCAGACATATCCGATAAAAATGGATAATACGGTAACTATTCCAAAAGGTGTCACATGCTGTATCAGAATTACATGCAGCTCTGACGGAAATTCATATGCCGTAATTCCGACATTGAATACAACAAACAGAACAGATCCAAACACCTACATGTCTACACTTAAAATGCAGACACATGCAAAATCTTTAAATATCAGCTATACATATAAATTCAGACAGATGTATCCGCTTATAGTGATGATTTTTGAACTAGTTATTTTGTTTGTGCTCTGCTTTGAACATATTTCTGAAATGGCGGGTGTTTACAGAAAAAGATATTTAAAGGAACTTAAAAAGAAGAAAAAGAAAAAGGATAAGCATAAAAAATCCCGCAGTATAAAAGATGTTGTCAAATGGTGCCTTGCACATAGAAAGTTTATAGTTTATATCAGAAGAATAACATTTGTAATAAATCCGTTTGTTATTTTTCTAATGTTGGAAACAATGAATCAGACATTAGAACTTATGCGCCCGGGTGTCTGGCCTTTTACATGGCTTTTGCTGTTTGCGGTTGAGCTTATTATTTATGCTGTCTGTCGCAGACAATCGCTTTCAATGTTGATTTTAAACTTTATTATGTTTCCGATAGGACTTGCAAATCTTTTTATTATGAATGTAAGAGGAACGCCTTTTCTTCCAGCAGATATTCTGGGAGTAGCAACAGCAACAGAGGTGGCAGACCATTATACGTTCAGCCTGTCTCCGTCGCAGTTTATTATTATACCTGCGTTCTTTATCTGGAATTTATTTGTATTCAGAATAGCAGGCAGGAAAAATGTAAAGGAACCGCTGAAATTAAATATTATAAAGAGGGCTGTTCCTATAGCAGCTTCTGTGTTTATCGTTGGTATTATGTATAATACATCAATACTTGAGGCATGCAAAATAACTGATGATGTTTGGAATAAAGTAGGTTCATGTCAGAAAAACGGTTTTTATATGAATTATTTTATAAACCTTCATTATCTTAAGGTTTCAAAGCCGTCTGGTTATTCACAAGAACGTGTAAAAAAAATAATAGAAGAAACAAAAAGCGATACCGCAAATACATTACAGACAGTTACAGGCAAAAAAGTAGTTTCAAATAGTGATTTTAAAACAAATACTTCACTTAACGGAAAAAAGCCTAACATAATATATATAATGAATGAAAGTCTTGCGGATTTTTCAAAGATAGGTACAGTAAATTATAACAGAGACCCGCTTGAATTTATTCACAGTATGAAAGATAATACTATATCAGGTCTTGATTATGTCTCTGTTTTCGGAGCGGGAACAAGCAATTCCGAATTTGAGGCTATGACTGGAAATACAATGAAATTTTTTCCGAGCGGCTGTAATGTCTACCAGCAGTTTATGCATGATACGACATACTCAATGTCGTATTATTTAAAATCATTAGGCTATAACTGTGATGCCATACACCCAAGCAGTGCCAAAAACTGGAACAGGATAAATACTTACAATAGCATGAAATTTGACAAATTTATCTCGATTGATGATTTTAAAAATCCTGAATATATAAGATATATCAGTGATAAAGAGAGCTATAAAAAAGTGATTGAGTTATACGAAAAAAGAGATAAAGCAAAACCTCTGTTTTTATTTAACGTAACTATCCAGAATCACGGAGGTTACCTCACAAACACTAACTGGAAACAGCCTATTGAAGTGGAAGGCAAATATTACACCGAAGCGAATGAATACCTTTCATCGACAAAAGAATCAGACAATGCTTTCAAGTATCTTATAGATTATTTCAAGGCGCAAAAGGAACCTACCATTATATGTATGTTCGGGGATCATCAGCCTTCTATAGAAACTGAATTTTATGAAGAGCTGCTTGGAAAAACACAGGATAAATGGGAACTGTCTGATATTCAGAAAAGATATGCTACGCCGTTTATATTGTGGGCCAATTACGATATTGGAAGTGCCGATGAGGTGGTTCTTGGAAACAATAATCTTGAAAACCTTTTATTGAAATCAGCGGGAATTGAACTTCCTGTATACAATAAATTTATTGAGAAGGTTTCTGAGATTATTCCTGTCATGAATGTCAACGGATATATGGACAACAATGGCGACTGGCACAATTACGGTTCTGATGAAACAGACGAAATCAAGAAATTACTTGACGATTATGATATACTTCAGTATGGTTATTATAGTGATATTGATAAACAAAAACTATTTGGTAAATAAAAATTAAATGGAGGCTAAAATGGCAACAGATAACAGAAAAATAGAGAAATTACTTGATCAGATGAAAGACACACAGTCAACGGAGCTTGCTACACAGCTCACAGAAGCGTTGGCAGAATCTCATGTATATGTACCGGCAATTATGCCAAGAGACACTAAACCCGAAGTCTTGAGAAAAATGATGGAAAATCCGGGTGTTGAGACTGCCATTCCTGAGGGAGCGCAACCACAGCCATGTATTCTTCAGAATGATAACGGAATGAAATTTTTCCCTATATTCACATCTGAAGAAGAAATGCAGAAAGGAAAAGGAATTCCTGCATTTCCTATTACATTGAATGTGCCATTTAAAACATGTGTCGATATTATGGAATCAATTGGGGATATTACAGCGGCGGCTATAAATCCATTTAACCAGAATATTGTCATGAATATATCTAAAAATGCTACAAAGAAAACAAAGCTTACAGAATCCCAGTATCATGCAATTATAAGACAGCAGATGGAGGCAAGGGTATTCCCTGACAAAATACATACCGGAGGGGAAGAGTACATAAATGACCTCTGTGAAAGACAGGGTGAATGTATTATGGAGCTTTTTGAAGAGCCATATGCAAAGACAAACAATTGTCCGTATACTGCTGACGATTATGATTTTATGATTTTGAATATAAGCGATACGCTCAGACTCATAAGAATAACTATGCCAACAAATAAACAGTATCCTGAGATGGCACTTTCGGTGTTTATTGCATGGAATCCGGTTGATAAGGTATCAAGATATTTTGCAATTATCAAGGGAAGAGAAGGCGAAGATAATAAACTGTATGAGGTTACAAGTGAGCAGAAAGTAGAAGATTTGGGAAATGCACCGGATGAGGGAATAGAACTTCAAAGCATTATTGATTTAGCTACAGCAAAATAGCTGAAAATTAACTTAAAACAAAAGGGTAAGGTATTTGTCTTGTATAATTTATTTTGATTAAAAAATATGAGACTGTAAGAGAAAGGAACAAAAATAGAATAAACGATGGTTATATATTTGATACGTCATGCCAGACAGAACAGTACAGATTGCAATGTAAACGTGCCTTTATCGGCAGAGGGCAGAAAACAGGCAGAACTTCTTGGAAAAAGAATGAATAAATATAAGATTGATGCTTTGTATTCAAGCGACCTTATACGTGCGGTTGAGACAGCCAAAATAGCATTTAAGGACAGAAAAGAACTGTCTGATAATATTATTATTCGTCCGGGAATTGCTGAAATCGACTTTGGAAGTCTCACAGGTGTTCATGATTCAGAAGTTAAACGTTTTTACAAAGAATATTATGATGAACAGCTTGACGATTTCATGGAGGGAAAAAGTCAGAAAGGTACAGCACTTGATGAAGTAAATGAATTTGTGGGAGAATTTTTTGTACCGAATGCAGAAATGTGGTATCCTGACGGTGAAAACGGCCCACAGGTTTTAGAAAGAGTTATGCCGGTATTACATGAATGGATTGACAGCGGTAAACAAAACATTGCCGTAGTTACGCATGGCGGTGTTATCAGAATATTGTTATGCGCGTTGTTTGGCGGTGATTTTGCGAAACGCCTTATGTTTGGAACATCTTTAGAAAATTGCAGCATTACACAGCTTCATTTTGATGAAAAAAAACATGGATTTTATCTCGACAGATTTAATGACTTTGCGCATTTAGAAGATTATCCTGAACTTATGAGAAGCACTTTTTTAGCACCTAACGGTGATATGTAATAAAAATCTTAAAAAATCCGGAATTCTATATTTCGATATAGAGTTCCGGATTTTGTTTTGTTTATAAGTAAAATATAAATCTTAAATTTTTTAAATCAACTAAAATTATTTATCGTCAAGTTTCTCATATGAACCCTGTTTCATGGCGCGAACTTTAAGAGAAAGACCGAAGAGATTTATGAATCCTTCTGCATCTTTATGGTTGTAAAGTTCACCTGTTGTAAATGAAGCAATAGATTCACTGTACATAGAGTAAGGAGAAGTTGTACCCATTCTGATAATATTTCCTTTGTAGAGTTTGAATTTAACTTCACCTGTAACGTATTCCTGAGTTACTTTTACAAATGCTTCAAGAGCTTCACGCAATGGTGTGAACCACTTTCCTTCGTAGACAACATCTGCAAACTTGTTTCCGAGGTCTTTTTTAACTGTGTATGTATCACGGTCAAGGATAAGTTCCTCAAGCTGCTGATGAGCTTCCATAAGGATTGTTCCGCCCGGTGTCTCGTATACACCGCGTGATTTCATCCCTACAACACGGTTTTCAACAATATCTACAATTCCGATGCCATGTTTTCCGCCGAGAGCATTAAGCTCACGGATAATATCTGAAACTTTCATTTCTTTGCCGTTTACTGACTTTGGAACACCTTTCTCAAATGTCATTGTCACAACTTCACCCTCATCGGGAGCTTTTTCAGGTGTTGTACCGAGTACGAGAAGATGGTCGTAATTCGGTGCATTTGAAGGGTCTTCAAGTTCAAGTCCCTCATGGCTTATATGCCAAAGGTTTCTGTCACGGCTGTAGCTGCTGTCAGCTGCAAACGGAAGGTCGATTCCGTGTGAACGGCAGAAATCAATTTCATCCTCACGAGACTGAAGTTTCCACTTGTCATCTCTCCAAGGAGCGATAATCTTTAAATCAGGAGCAAGAGCTTTGATACCGAGTTCAAAACGAACCTGGTCGTTACCTTTACCTGTAGCACCGTGGCATATTGCTGTAGCACCTTCCTTACGTGCAATTTCAACAAGTCTCTTTGCAATAAGAGGACGAGCCATAGATGTTCCAAGGAGATATTTGTTCTCATATACTGCATGTGCCTGAACACAAGGAACAATATAATCATCACAGAATTCATCAATAACATCTTCTATATAAAGTTTTGCAGCTCCGCAGACTTTTGCTCTTTCATCAAGCCCGTCAAGCTCGCTTTCCTGTCCAACATCTATACAAACGCAGACAACATCATAACCGTAAGTTTCTTTTAACCAAGGGATGATAGCTGTAGTATCAAGACCACCTGAGTAGGCAAGAATTACTTTTTCTTTCATAAATCAATTTCCTCCTAAAGTTTATTTTTAGTACATATACATATAAAGTATAATCTCAAAATGTGTACTCTGCAATCACTTTTTGAAAAAAAACAAAAATACTTTGCTTTTTGTGATAACATTAAATGCCCTGTTAATAAATATACACATATTTGAATAAATATACAAGTGCAAAAATAAATTACTTTCTGATACATATTCAGTTATTTGATTTGAAAACAGCAATACCAATATAATTACTGTGATGGACTTAAACGAATTATCATATAATTTTTTGTGAATATTTATAAATTATTCTTGCATTATTATAATCGGGGTAGTATAATACGAAAGCAGTTAGATTATACAAAGAAAGGCTGGTAAAATTTTATGATTAAAGTTGGTATTATTGGTTCGACAGGATATGCAGGTCAGGAACTTGTCAGAATTCTTCTTCAGCATCCAGATGCTGAGATAGTATGGTATGGTTCCAGATCATATATAGATAAAAAATACAGTGAAGTTTTTGGAAATATGTTTGAACTTGTAGATGACAAGTGCATGGGTGAGAATATGGATGAGCTTGCAAAGAAAGCAGATGTTATTTTTACGGCTACTCCACAGGGACTTTGCGGTTCACTTGTAAATGACGAGATATTAAAAAGCACAAAGATTGTAGACCTGAGTGCCGATTTCAGAATAAAAGACGTTGCAAAATACGAAAAATGGTATGGTATCAAACATCAGAGCCCGCAGTTTATTAAAGAAGCTGTGTATGGACTTTGTGAAGTGAACAGAGAGGATATTAAGAAAGCAAGACTTATCGCAAATCCGGGCTGTTTCCCTACATGTTCCACATTGTCTATTTATCCGATGGCAAAAGAGGGACTTATTGATATGAACAGCATTATAATCGATGCTAAATCGGGAACATCGGGTGCCGGAAGAGGTGCAAAAGTTGCAAATCTCTATTGTGAGGTAAATGAGAGCATAAAACCATACGGAGTTGCGTCACACAGACACACTCCTGAGATAGAAGACCAGCTTTCATATGCTTCAGGTGAAGATGTACTTATAAACTTTACACCGCATCTTGTGCCGATGAACAGAGGAATACTTGCGACATCTTATGCGACACTTAAAAAGAAAATGTCATATGATGAAGTGAAAGCTGTATATGATAAATATTATAAAGATGAATATTTTGTAAGAGTGCTTGAAAAAGACGTTTATCCTGAGACAAGATGGGTAGAAGGAAGCAACTTTGCAGATATAAACTTTAAGATAGATGACAGAACAGGACGAATCATTATGATGGGTGCAATTGACAATGTTGTCAAAGGCGCTGCCGGACAGGCAGTCCAGAATATGAATATTATGTTTGGACTTGAAGAGAACCTTGGACTTAAAATGGTTCCTATGTTCCCATAAATAGCAGGAGGAATAAAAGATGAGTGAAGAAGAAAAAGAAAAGTATATGGATCAGATTACAGTGAAGGCTGAAACACTTATAGAAGCACTTCCGTATATCAGGGATTTCAATAATAAGATAGTAGTAGTAAAGTATGGCGGAAGTGCAATGCTTGATAAAAAACTCGAAGAAAGTGTTATCAAGGATGTTGCTCTCTTAAAACTTGTCGGAATGCGTCCGATAATCGTTCACGGCGGTGGAAAAGAAATAAGCAAGTGGATAAGTAAAATCGGAAAAGAAACCGAATTTATAGAGGGATTTAGAAAAACTGACAGAGAAACAATGGAAGTTGCAGAAATGGTTCTTAACCGCCTCAATAAATATCTTGTACAAATGGTCGAGAAAATCGGTGTAAAGGCTATCGGTATCTGCGGAAAAGACGGCGGAATGCTTAAGGTTGACAAGAAGATGCCAAACGGAAAAGATATTGGTTTTGTAGGCGATATTAAACATGTTGATACAGAAATCCTGGAGACACTTCTTGACAGTGACTATATTCCGATTATTGCACCGATAGGAATGGATGATGCTGGAGAAACATACAATATTAACGCTGATGATGCCGCATGTGCGATTGCAGGTGCGATAAAGGCAGAAAAACTTGCATTTTTAACTGACGTTGAGGGCGTATGCATGAATCCTGATGACAGCAGTTCTCTGATTTCTGTTCTTGACCTTAACGAAGCGAACAAACTTATCGAAGCAGGAGTTATTTCAGGAGGAATGCTTCCGAAAGTTACTAATTGCATCAATGCCGTAAATTCAGGAGTTGGCAGAGTGCATATCCTTGACGGAAGACGTGAGCATTGCCTGTTACTTGAATTCTTTACTAAGAAGGGTATCGGTACAGCTATTATAGGTGATGACAGCGGTTATTATTCAAATGAGATTGACGAGAATAATTAGGAGGTTAACAAATATATGAATTTACAGGAAGCTGATAAGCATTTTATACATACATATAACAGAAGTGTTATTTTTGAAAAAGGCGAGGGAATGTATCTCTTTGATAACGAAGGCAATAAATATCTTGATATGGGTGCCGGTATTGCCGTTTCAGCGTTAGGATACAGCAACGAAGAATACAAACAGGCTCTTAAAGACCAGATTGACAAGCTTATTCATGTATCAAATCTTTATTACACTGAACCTTCTATTAAGGCGGCAGAATATCTTTCAAAAGCTTCCGGCATGGATAAAGTATTTTTTACAAACTCAGGTACTGAAGCAATAGAAGGAGCAATCAAACTTGCCAGAAAATATGCTTACAACAAAGATAAAAACAGTAAGGGTGAGATAATTGCGATGAACCATTCTTTCCACGGAAGAAGCATGGGTGCATTGTCTGTTACCGGAACGAAGCATTACCGCGAACCTTTTGAACCGCTTATTGGAGGTGTTTCATTTGCCGAATATAACGATCTCGAAAGTGTTAAAAAACTTGCTACAAAAGATACATGTGCAGTTATACTTGAAACGCTCCAGGGCGAGGGAGGAATCTACCCTGCAACTGATGAGTTTATAACGGGACTTAGAAAATTCTGTGATGAAAATGATATATTGCTGATATTTGATGAAATCCAGTGTGGCATGGGAAGAACCGGAAAAATGTATACTTATCAGCATTATGGAGTAAAACCTGATATCATGACATCGGCTAAAGCACTTGGATGCGGTGTGCCTGTCGGAGCATTTGCAGCAACAAAAGAGGTGGCCGATGCAATGTGTCCGGGTGACCACGGAACAACATATGGAGGTAATCCGCTTGCAACTGCAGCAGTATGTAAGGTATTTGAGATATTTGAAAAAGATAACATACTTGGGCATGTCAATGAAATTGCACCGTATCTCAGCGAAAAGCTTAATGAACTTAAAGATAAGTTCCCTGATAAAATTAAAGATGTGCGCGGAAAAGGTCTTATGATGGGAATGGAATTATATGGACAGGCAGGGGATGTTGTATCACAGATGCTTAAAAAAGGTGTCGTACTTATCTCAGCCGGAACAAGTATTATCCGTTTTGTACCGCCGCTTGTTGTAGAGAAAGAACACATTGATATTATGTGTGAAAAACTCGAAGAAATCTTTGGTGCTTAAAAAGACAGAGTAATCAAAAAATGTAATAAAAATTTAATGATTTTTGTTCATTGTATCTATTGTAATAATATTACAAATTGTTTAAAATATTGCTAGTGTGTTTAAGTTTTGTTTAGATTGATAAACTGAGGCACACTGGCATTTTTTACTATAAACGTTTGGAAATCTCCTGATAGTTATGAAAAAAGGAGGTTTTTCATGAATAAAAGCAAAAAAATTATATTGATAATATGTGGCTTATTTATTGTGCTGTCAGGTATATTGTATCTTGGTTCTGATTCTATAGGAAAATATATATCTGAAAAAAACGCTGTGAATAATGAATTTGTTTCGTCCATTCAAAGTTATGATACTGCAGAGAATGATAAATTACAAACTTCATCAAAAAATATAAAATCGGATAGTGAAAATAGTAAGGTCGTTGTTTACATATGTGGAGCAGTGAAAAAGCCGGGTGTATATGAGTTTGGAACAGACAGCCGTGTATGTGATGCCGTAAAAGCAGCAAGAGGTTTCAAAAAAGGAGCGGCCAAAACAGCTGTAAATCAAGCAAGAACGCTTGTGGACGGAGAACAGATAAATATACCGACACTTAAACAGTATAAAAAGAAATATTCAAACAAAGTGACACAGCAGACAGATTCAGAAAGCGAACCTGAAAAAGACGGACTTGTAAATATAAATACTGCATCTGCAGGAGAGCTTACTTCGTTGTCAGGAATAGGACAGAGCAGAGCCGATGCAATTATAGAATACCGTGAGACAAACGGCACATTTAAAAATATATCTGACATCATGAAAATTTCAGGCATAAAAGAGGGAATTTTTAATAAAATTAAAAATAAAATATGTGTATAAAGGAATAGAAAGAGGGATTAGTCATGGCAAAAAAAGTATTGGTAGTTGATGATGAAAAATTAATTGTAAAAGGAATCAGATTCAGCCTTGAACAGGATGGCATGCAGGTTGATTGTGCATATGATGGACAAGAAGCCATAGATTTAGCCACAAATAATAAATATGATATAATTCTTCTTGATGTTATGCTGCCGATACATGACGGTTTTGAAGTCTGCCAGCAGATAAGAGAGTTCTCCGACGTACCTATTATTATGCTCACGGCAAAAGGCGATGACATGGATAAAATTCTCGGCTTGGAATACGGTGCGGATGATTATATTACAAAACCGTTTAATATACTTGAAGTAAAAGCGAGAATAAAAGCGATTATAAGAAGAAGCTCAAGTAAAGAGCAGACAGAAGTTCAGAAGATATATTCTTATAATGGTCTTAGTATCGACCTTGACAGCAGAAGAGGCTATATAAATGACGAGGAGGTAAATCTTACTGCTAAAGAATTTGATCTTCTTGAATTACTTATGCTTCATCCAAATAAGGTATACAGCCGTGAAGAACTGCTTAATACCGTATGGGGATATGATTATCCTGGAGATGTAAGAACAGTAGATGTTCACATCAGACGATTAAGAGAAAAAATAGAAGATACTCCAAGTAACCCAAAATATATTCATACAAAATGGGGTGTCGGATACTATTTCCAAAAATAATTACAGATAAATTTTTAATGAATTTCGGGGGCTGCTGTGAAAAAGTTATGGTCTGATTTTATATATAATCTGCGTGGAATGAGAACGCAAATGTTTTTTATTTTGTTGTGTTTGGGAATATTACCTATTATCTTTCTATTCAATTTGATAACCAATGAATATCATTCACAACTGATATCACAGCGGACTGATGAATTGCAGTCATATGGGACAGTGATTGCAAATCTTGTCACTTCGTCAGGCTATCTGTCAGGACAGGAGTCAAGCGAAGTTGAAAATGAGACAGAGGAAGTTGCCAATGTTTATCAGGGCAGAATTATTCTCGTCAATAAAGATTTGAAAGTGGTAAGAGATACCTACAATATAGAAAACGGAAAGACTATGGTATCAACAGAGGTTATCAAATGTTTTTCAGATGATTCAGGAATGTATGTCAATAATTTAGGAGATTATATGCAATTGACAATGCCGATAGTCGACCCAATATCAAATGAAACTACAGGTGCAATTATAATAAGCTATTCTACCAAAAATATACAATCAATATCTAAAGCGGTTACAAGGAAAGTTATCTTTGCGATATGTGCAATAGTTCTTATAATTATGCTGATATCGTTTGGATATTCAATCTTTTTGACAACACCGTTAAACAAACTGACTGATTCGATAAATGAAATTTCCAAGGGAAATATGGCGGTAAAACTGGACATGCATGGATATTCCGAACTTCATAAAATTACGGATTCATTCAATAAAATGATAGAAGTTATACAAAATCAGGAAAATTCAAGACAGGAGTTTGTTTCAAATGTGTCACATGAATTAAAAACTCCTCTTGCATCAATGAAAGTTTTATCGGATTCACTTTTGTCTCAGGAAGGTATGCCGGAAGAGATATACAGGGAATTTTTGGGAGATATAACAACCGAAATAGAAAGAATGACACAGATAATAAACGATTTGCTTTCAATGGTTAAACTTGACCAAAATGCTGCAAAGATAATTATCTCAAATATAAGCATAAACGAACTTATAGAGCAGCTTCTAAAGCGGCTGCGCCCTATTGCTGCAGAAAGAAATATTGAACTTATATTTGAAAGTTTCAGACCGGTTATGGCTGATGTGGACGAAGTAAAATTGTCTATGGCATTAAACAATCTTGTAGAAAATGCAATAAAATACAACTATGATGACGGCTGGGTAAAAGTAACATTAAATGCAGACCACAAATTTTTCTATGTGACAGTGCAGGATTCAGGTGTCGGTATACCGGATGACTCTATAGACAGTGTATTTGAAAGATTCTTCAGAGTAGATAAGGCAAGATCGAGGGCTACCGGGGGTACAGGACTTGGTCTTGCAATTACAAGAAGCGTAATACTTTTGCATAGAGGGTCTATTAAGGTTTACAGTAAAGAGAAAGAGGGCACTACCTTTACAGTAAGAATCCCGCTTAACTATATGCAGTGATCATAATCGAAAAGAGAGGAAATATGAATATAAAAGAAAAAAATATCTTTAACATACAAGTAAAACATTTCTTCATGGCAGCAATCTTTTTAATTGTATTCATAGCATTTTTATTAACAGGATGCGGTAAAAAAGAAAAATATAACGGATATTATATATATGGGCTTGATGCAACCGAGAAAAAAATAATGTATGAAAAATGTTCGATTTCCAAAAAAGGCAAGACTGATGTACTTATTAAAAGGTTTATATCCAAAATGGGTAAAGAACCGGACAATATAAACATGAAAAAAGCTATTCCTGATGACGTAAATGTTGACAGCTTTGACATAAATTCATCCGGAGACTTGTCTTTATATTTTAATGCTGCATATGGAAATTATACCGGTGTTGCAGAGATATTAAGGAGAGCAGCAATAGTAAAAACACTTTCACAGATAAAAGGAATCAGAGGTGTACAGTTTTATGTTTCAGGACAACCCCTGACTGATTCAAATATGGAGCCTATCGGTATAATGACATCAAATTCATTTATTGATAATACTGGCAGTATAGGCGATTATAAGCAAAAGACTACACTAAATGTATATTTTTCAGATAATACTGGAAAAGCACTTGTAGCAATTCCCGTTGATATAACCTACAATGCAACTATTTCACTTGAACAACTTGCAATAGAACAATTGATAAGCGGTCCATATACTATTGAGGGTGTTTCTAAAAACAATGTATTGCCTACAATCCCAAAAGGCACTGTTTTAAACAAAGTTACGGTTAAAGAGAATACATGTTATGCAGATTTCTCAAAAGAATTTTTAAATAAAGAAGATAATATAACTGATTATGTTGCAATTTACTCAGTCGTAAATACGCTTGTTGAACTTCCGTCAGTAAACAAAGTACAATTTAGCATTGATGGAGAGCAGGTACTTAAATATAATCAGAATATAAATTTCGGAGAAGCATTTGAACGAAATCTTGATTTAGTCAGAGAAACCAAATAGGGAGGTGTTTATTATAAGGCGGCCGGCTGTGTGGGTTGCCATTGTTCTTTTAATATTATATCTAATTTTTAACATTTTATCAGAAGAGCAGACGTACAAAAAACGGTATATATTTGATGATTTGCTCAAAAACAACGATAAAATTTCTATGAATATACGTGGTGAATTTGAATCATCACTAGAAGGCGAAAACTCAGACAGCATAATACTTAAACATGTCAGATTATATGAAAATTCATCATATAACTTTAAAATGCTAAATAATGCATATTTGCCTGCAATAATAATTTATGTAAATGATATTCCAAAAGATATAACCCCCGGTAATCAAATAAACTGCAAAGCAAAACTTATGAATATAAAATCAGCGACAAATCCCGGTGAATTTGATTTGAGACAATATTATTGTGAAAAAAAGATATATTATATGGCAGTTTGTTCAGAAGGAGACATAAACATTATAAATGCGAAAAGTAACGTGATAAAAACGTTTCTCTTTCAATTGCGTGACAATATAAAAAAAGTTTATATAAAATGCCTACCTGAAAAAGAAGCCGGAACTATTTGTGCGATGCTTTTAGGTGACAAAAGCATTATAGACGAGGATGTAAAAGAGCTTTACAGACAAAACGGTATAGGTCATCTTCTTGCAATAAGCGGGCTGCATGTAACTATTTTGTGTATGGGCTTAAAGAAACTGCTGTCCAAACTGAGAGTAAATGAAAAAGCAGCCATTGTTATCATTGTATTATTTTTGCTTTTTTACGGATTGATGACAGGATTTGGAGTTTCTACAAGCAGAGCAGTCATAATGATGCTGTTTGCACTTGCCGCACAAATAAACGGCAGGAGTTATGATATGCTTTCTGCAATGTCAGTGAGTGCTGTCTTTATTGTTGTACAAAAACCGTATGCACTTTTTTCATGCAGTTTCTTGCTTTCTTATTGTGCAATAATAGCCATTGCAGTTGTATATCCCTTTCTTGAAAAATATGTTATAGTGAATGAGAAACTGATAACACACAAAAACAAAGAAAAATTCTTTGACTATGTGATGATTGAAATCAGAAAATCATTTCTTATGAGTTTTTCAATACAATTTTTTACACTTCCTGTAATTCTTTATTTTTATTATGAAACACCCGTATACGGACTTATTCTTAATTTAATAATACTGCCACTTTCAAATCTATTGGTAATATTTGGTGCCATAGGCGGTGTTTTAGGGCTGCTTATTTTACCCGCCGGTAAATTTTTCTTAGGAATTGTCTATGTGATTTTGAACATATTTGAAAAATCCTGCACATTGTTTAATGATTTTCCTTTTCATATAATAGTTACCGGCAGACCTGGCAGGTGCAAGATATTTATATATTATTTTGTTATAATTTCGGTTATTTTACTGTTCAATAAAATGGAAACGCTTTTATTTTCAAATTATGCGATAAAAAACGGACTGTATACTTATGTTGTAAATATATCACGGAAAGTAAAGCATAAAACAATATTTATTTGTTTGGAAATTTTATTGCTTCTTGTATTTATACTTACACCCGTAAGAAACAAAAATGCTGATATTAGTTTTCTTGATATAGGGCAGGGTGATTGCATAATAGTGAAAAGTGAAAGTGGCAGAGTATATATGATTGACGGGGGCAGTTCAAGCAAAAAAAATATAGGCAAATATATTATAACACCCTATTTGAAGTATTATGGGATAACAAGGATAGATTATTGTATTGTCACACATTCCGACAGTGACCATGTTTCAGGAATACTTGAAATTTTAGAACAGAAAAAATCTGACAGAATACAGATTGATAATTTTATGATTCCAGAGCCTGATGAATCGTTAAAAGATGAAACATATAAAAAACTTTTACAGCTTGCAAAAGAAAATTGCAAAAAAGTTTCTTATATTAAAAAATTTGATATGATACAGGATAAGAATTTAAAAATAGTATGTATTCATCCTGAAAGAGGCTATTACAGTGATTCAGTAAATGCATATTCTGCTGTTCTTAGCATTACTAATAATTCAAACAGTATATTACTTACAGGTGACCTTGAAAAGGATGGAGAGACAAGCGTGATTGAGACACTAAATCAACATCGAAATCTGTTTCCTAAATCATATACGCTTTTAAAAGTTGCGCACCACGGAAGTAAAAATTCGACAAGCGACGAATTTTTGGAAAGAGTAAATCCTGATATATCAGTTATTTCATGTGGAAAAAAGAACAGGTACGGTCATCCACATGATGAACTTTTAAACAGGCTGAAAAAAATAAATACAACAATATTCAGAACAGATATGGATGGAGCTGTGACACTTCCGCTGGTGCAATAAAAATCAATGATTAATTATTCGTTGTACTAGACAATCCAATTAAATTTTAATATAATGTATAGAGTTGATAACAACAATGGGAGGATATATTTTGGCTGGCAGTAGAAAACATGACAATGTTATAAAAATGAAAAAGCATCAAAATCCGTTTGCCGGAATAGTTCTTATATTATTTGCAATATATATTTTGGTGTTATTTGTGCAGTCTTTGCAAAGCGATAATATATCAATATACGAAGTTACACAAAATAAACTTGCAAATGATGATACGGTAAAGGGAATTATTTTAAGGGATGAAAAGCTTGTCAGAGCTAATACATCAGGATATATAAATTATTATGTAGCAGAAGGTGCATATGTAGGTGTAAATACGACAGTGTATTCAACTGACAGTTCGGGATTTTTTAATGAGGAACTTGATAATGTTGGAGCTGACAGTTATTCTTTGTCTGAATCCGATACTAAGATTATCCGTTCTGCCATATCAGAATACAGAGCCGGATTTAAACTGTCGGACTATAATGAAATTGAACATTTCAGATACAATCTTGAAAATTCTCTTTTGAAAATGACAACGGCAGGGTTATTAAAAAAGGCAAATAAACTCCTAAAAAATAATAATCAGGCATCACTTAATATGGTTAAAGCCGGGAAGTCCGGGATAGTATCCTTTTGTGTTGACGGACTTGAAAATACAACTATTGATACGATAAATGAGAAAATATTTAAAAATAATAATGATAACTGGAAACAGCTCAGACAAAGAAAAAAGGTTTCAAAGGGTGATGTGGTATATAAGCTGATTACAAATAATAACTGGTCGGTTGTCATTCCAATCACAAAGAAACAATATGATAAGCTTTATAAAAAAGATAATGTTACCGTAGTTATACAAAAAGACAATAACCAGGTGACACCGGAAATAACAACTTTTACGGAAAATTCTAAATATTATGCGAAGTTGAGTTTCACAAAAGATATGCTGAATTATATTGATGACAGATACCTTGATATAAAATTAGAATTTGAACAGGTAGCCGGTCTTAAAGTACCTGTTTCTTCCATAATTAAAAAGAAGTTTTTTGTAGTACCCGGTGAGTACATAGTTAACGGCGGTGAGGATGGCAGTACTGGAGTTATGTTAAAAACATACGATAAAAATGGTAACGAATCTCTCACATTTCAGAAAACAAAGGTTTACTACAGAGATGAGAAAAAACAATGTTATATTGATGCATCTTCATTTACAGTGGGAGATATAATTACTGCAAATGAAGAATCTGACGGCAAGACTATCAATCTGAGCAGGACGGCATGGTTAAATGGTGTATACTGCTGCAATGACGGTTATTGCAATTTTAAACGTGTTGATATTAAATATTCAAATTCTGAATATGCCATTGTGACAGAGGATGAATTATATGGATTGCAGATATATGACCATATAATTTTAAATCCTGATTTAATAAATGAAAATGAAATAATCTGATTATAAATAC
Source organism: Butyribacter sp. (assembly GCF_056818865.1). Taxonomy (NCBI): domain Bacteria; kingdom Bacillati; phylum Bacillota; class Clostridia; order Lachnospirales; family Lachnospiraceae; genus Butyribacter; species Butyribacter sp. The sequence goes on along the minus strand of NZ_DBLYGC010000022.1, from coordinate 11,169 downwards.
TCAGAATATGGAGGTATATAGAGATGGTAAAGGAAAATTTACAGAAAGTTGAAGATAATATTACAGCAGCGTGTGAGAGGGCTGGAAGAAAAAGAGAAAATGTTACACTTATTGCCGTAAGTAAAACAAAGCCTATGGAAATGATTGTAGAAGCATATGAAGCAGGAAAAAGAGATTTTGGTGAAAATAAAGCTCAGGAGATGAAAGAAAAACATGATGCCCTTGCAGATGACATTAAATGGCATTTTATCGGTCACCTGCAAACCAACAAAGTTAAATATGTCGTAGGCCGTGCAGCTCTTATTCACTCTGTTGATTCACTTCATCTGGCAGAGGCGATAGAGAAAGAAAGTGCTAAAAAAAATCTTATTTCAGACATACTTATTGAGGTGAATGTCGCTCATGAAGAATCAAAATTTGGTTTGAAAACAGAAGAAGTCGAACAGCTTGTAAGAGACATAGCTAAATTTCAACACATAAGAATAAAAGGACTTATGACAATTGCTCCATATGTCGAAAATGCTGAAGAAAATCGAAATATTTTTAAGGAATTAAAAACTTTGTCGGTTGACATAAGTAATAAAAACATTGATAATGTTAACATGGATATTCTTTCTATGGGAATGACTGGCGATTATGAAGTAGCTGTAGAAGAGGGTGCTACATTAGTACGAGTGGGTACCGGAATTTTTGGAGAAAGAAATTATTCAATCTGATTTATTATAAAATAAAAAGTATAGTGCTTTTAATATAAGGAGGACAACCTAATGGGTGAAAAGGGTAAGGTAAGCAGTTTTTTGGATTTTTTTAAACTTGGAGAAGATGATGACTACGATGATTTCTATAATGATGATTACGATAGTGATTTAGACGAAAAAGAATTACGAAAAGAAGAAAAACGTTTGAAAAAAGAAAAGCGAAAAGAGGAACGCCGTAATTTTTCAAGGACATCATACAATGATTATAATGATGACTATGATGATGAACCTGAATATTCAACAAAAAAGACTCCTTTGAAATCAGTTTCTCAAGGAAAAGTTGTACCTATAAGAACAAGCGCAAGTGATGTGGAAGTATGTATATTTAAACCGGCAAATTTCGGAGAGTCACAGGAAGTATGCAATATTTTACTCGGCGGTCAGCCGGTGATTGTAAATCTTGAGGGCATAGATGTTGAGGAAGCCCAGAGAATTATGGACTTTGTTTCAGGATGTATTTTCTCAATTCAGGGAAATATGCGTCAGATTTCAAAATATATATTTATATTTTCACCAAAGACTATAGACATTTCAGGCGATTACATAAAAAATGTTGCAGAAAATAACGAGGGTATAAGTATACCTACACTTAGCAAGGAGTTTTAATAATGAATTATTATCTTGTATATTCATTATATCTGCTTTTAATTATCATAATGATAATAGACGTTATATATATGCTCAGAGGAATTATTCCTTTGGGCAGTTTCATTAATAATATACTTGATAATATGATGAAACCACTGTTATGTCCTGTAAGATTTATTGTAAGGCACTCAATATTAAAATCTCTAAAGACAGATATAAGTCCATATATTATACTTATCATAGCATCATATTTACAATCTGTCTGTAAAATGATAATGAAAATTTATTGATTTGGAAACGAGGATTATTATGCATTTATCAAAAGATGAACAGATATTATATAACCACTTTGAGGATATGTATGATATTGCATATAATAGAGGTGCGCCGATATACAGTGATTTTATGGGATTAAACAATGTAGAACTTGCATATATGCTTTTGGAAAACAAAGGTATTCCAAAAAATTTATATGACAAAAAAATATGCATATATGGAGGATATGACGGAGCAATATATCAAATGCTCTGTTTTCTGCCTGAGTCGTATTATATTGATATAAAACAATCTGATTTTCCGATTTCATGTGTAAAAATATCACCTGTTAATAAAAAGTTTTGTGATAAGCTTACACATCGTGATTTCTTAGGAGCAGTTATGAATCTCGGAATAAAAAGAGACCAGGTAGGAGATATTGTTGTAAAAGAAGTCGATTCTTATTCAAAAGCATATGAAGCATATATATTTTGCAAATCAAATAAAGAAAAACTTATAAGTTCCATAACACAGATAAAACATACAACTGTAAAAACGGAAATAATTTCAAATGCTGAAATTTCAATTGAACAAAAATTCAAAGAAATTTCAGGAAGTGTAGCTTCGTTAAGGCTTGACAGTATTATATCTGTGGCATGTAAATCATCACGTTCACAATGCCTTACATATATAAAAGCCGGCAATGTATATATAAACGGACGATGCTGTACTGAAAATGCTAAAGAAATAAAAAACAATGACATAATTACAATTCGTGGTTTTGGCAAATTTTTGATTGAAACATCGGAAGTGACAACCAAAAAAGGAAGATTTCATATAATAGTAAAACAGTATGTCTAGGAGGTAAGAAAATGCTCACACCAGCAGATATTAAAAATCGCACAATAAAAACAACGATGGGCGGATACAATAAAAAAGATACTGATGAATTTATTGCATCTATCCTTGAAAGTTTTGAAGAATTAAATAATGAAAATAAAAAATTAAAAGAAAAATTAACTTCACTTAGTGACGGAATACAATATTACAAAAATCTTGAAGATAATTTACAAAAAGCACTTGTGCTTGCAGAAAAAACTTCTGATGAAACAAAAAGTGCCGCAAAAGCTGAAGCTGCAAATATTGTCAGTCTTGCAAAAGCAGAGGCATCTGATATTGTTTCAAAAGCAAAGCTTGAAGCTGATGAATTGATTAAAAATACTAAATCTGATATAGACAAAAATGTAGTAGAGGCACAACATAAAGCTAATATTTTAAATGAGAGACTTTCTAGACTTACTTCTTCATTTGAAAGCTATAAGAGAGATATCAAAGCAATTGTTGAGGATCAACTTGAGTTTATTGAGAGTGAGGACTATTCACCGGAAACACCTGTATTTGACATACCGAATATGATTGGTGCAGCCACAGATGAAAATGAAGATATAAATGAAAACAAATCAGATGAGTCTCTTGATAATGAACTTGAAAATTCTGTTTTGTTTAAGTGGACAAGTGTATCAAATGATGGTGAGCAGGCATCGGTTTCTGATGACACAAACGAAGTTTCAGAAGATGATAACAGCATTAAAAAAAATCAAACTACTGAAATAGCTGATGAGAATAATATCGATGATGACAATTCAGATAATAATGATACTGATAACGGTAATTTAGATAATATAATTGATAATGTAATAGAAAAGGCAGACGTAATGAATGAAATATCTGCCGTTGATGAATCAGATATTGAAAAAGTCAATAATAAAACAGAAATTAAAGAAACGGAAATTAATGAAAAAGAAATTAAAGAGGATGATTCAGATGATATTATAGTAAAAAATATTATGACTACGCCTACACTTGAAGGAGTTAATGCAGAGATTTCAAGTACAGTATTCCCAGCATCAAAGCCGGATAACATGAGTGTATCATATCTGTCTGAAAATACTGATAGTGTAAAAAAAGACAGCAATGATGATGCGAATGATAATCCTTTTACTTTTATTGATTTAGATTAAAAATATGGATATATAAATATCGAGTGACATAAATATACGTTACGGAAATGAGGTTAAAATGAGTAAACAAATTACTGTTCATTATGACAATCAACCAATTTATGATATTACTATTGAAAAAGATTATTCCAATCTTGATACAGTAATAAAAAAGCAAGTTACAGCGGAACACAAAGTTTGTATCGTTTCTGACAGTTCAGTTGCAAAACATTATCTCGAAGATGTAACTGAAATTGTTAAAGACTGTGTGTCAAAGGTTACTTCATTTGTATTTCCGGCTGGAGAAGAATCTAAAAATCTTAATGTCGTTGAGGACTTATATGAACATCTGATTAAAGAGAAATTTGACCGCAAAGATATATTACTTGCATTAGGCGGAGGAGTTGTAGGAGATCTTACCGGTTTTGCAGCCGCAACATATTTAAGAGGTATAAAGGTTATACAGCTTCCTACGACACTTCTTGCAATGGTTGACAGCAGTGTAGGCGGAAAGACAGGTGTCGATTTCAGAGGTTACAAAAATATGGTTGGTGCTTTTCACCAGCCAAGTGCCGTATACATGAACTTGTCAACACTCAACACATTGACAGACAGACAGTATTATTCCGGATTCGGTGAAATTGTTAAGCATGGTCTTATAAAAGAGACTAATTATTATTCATATATAGAAAACCATCTTGATGAATTAAATAAGCGTAATTTGGATATACTTGAAGAAGTTGTTGCGGGAAGTTGTAATATCAAACGTCTTGTCGTAGAAAATGATCCTACTGAAAAAGGTGAACGTGCTTTATTAAATTTTGGTCATACGTTAGGTCATGCTATTGAGAAGCTTATGGATTTTAAACTTCTTCATGGAGAATGTGTGTCTCTAGGCATGGTTGCCGCCGGATACATCTCAATGAAACGTAATATGATTTCACAAAAAGAATATCAAAGTATGATTGAAATGCTTAAAACCTTAAATCTTCCGATTGATATTTCCGGTCTTGATATTGAACAGATAATTGAAACTTCAAAAAGTGACAAAAAAATGGATGCCGGAAAGATAAAATTTATTTTACTTGACAAACCGGGAAATGCAGTTATTTTGAAAAATGTTACTGATGCCGAAATGAAAGAAGCTTTATCTGAATTTGTCAAATAAGAAATGGAGTTTTATTAAATGAAACAGCTGATATATTATATTAAATGGTTTGCAGTCTTTGTAATACTTGTTGGTGCAGACCAGTTTACAAAACAGCTTGCAATTGCCGGACTAAAAGGAAATTCAGGAATTTCAATAATCAAAAATGTATTTAAACTGTTTTATCTTGAAAATCATGGTGCAGCTTTTGGAATTTTTCAGGAACAGAGAATACCTTTATTGATAATAACAGTTTTGGTATTGATTTTTATTGGATATATTTTTCACAGGGTGCCTCATGAAACTAAATTCATAGCGATAAAATGGATATTAGTCATTCTTGTAGCAGGTGCAGTCGGAAATATGATTGATAGAATATATAATGGTTATGTTGTTGATTTTTTGTATTTTGAACTTATAAATTTTCCTGTTTTTAACGTTGCTGACTGCTATGTCGTTGTCGGTGCAATTTTAGCTGTAATTCTCATAATCTTTTATTATGATGATAATGACCTTAACAGGATACTAAAAAAGCAATAAGATTACAGTAGTATAATTATACTGCTATTATAATTATACTACTGTATTATTTCTGCAGGGATACGAAAGTATGTTATAAAAAAGAAAAATTATATTTAAAAGAAATGGAGATTAATGTGAAAGATACTGTTGAAAAAACTGATGTTAACAATGAAATATCAGACGTATTTGATTTATGTGTTGAAGATGAATATGACAACTGCCGTCTTGACAAATTTTTAACAGATAAGTTTAGCGATATGTCCCGTTCGTATATTCAGAAACAAATAAAAGACGGATTTATCAATGTTAATAACAAGAAAGTTAAAAGCAGCTTTAAACTCCAACATAATGATAACGTCCATGTAGAAATATGTAAACCCAAAGAAATTGAGATTGTTCCCGAAAATATTCCGCTCGATATAATTTATGAGGACAGTGATGTTATACTTATAAATAAACCTAAACAGATGGTTGTGCATCCGGCTCCCGGACATTACAGCGGAACTATTGTAAATGCCCTGATGTATCACTGCAAGGATTTATCAGGGATAAACGGCGAACTTCGTCCGGGCATAGTGCATAGAATTGACCAGGATACAACCGGTGTAATTGTTGTCTGCAAAAATGATACGGCGCACAGATTTTTGGCTGAACAGCTAAAGGAGCATTCTATTACCAGAACTTATCATGCTATAGTCTGCGGTCATTTAAAGCAGTCTGAAGGTACAATTGAAGGATGTATCGGCAGACATCCGACAGACAGAAAAAAGATGGCTATCAATGTAAAAAACGGAAAACCAGCAATTACTCATTACCGTGTGTTAGATACTTTAAACAATAAGTATACATATATAGAATGTAAACTTGAAACAGGAAGAACCCATCAGATACGAGTTCATATGGCAAGTATTGGGCATCCCATATTGGGTGATTCAGTGTACGGACCATCAAAGTATCCATTTAAACTGACAGGTCAGACATTACATGCAAAAACTTTAGGTTTTATACACCCGACAACCGGAAAATATGTAGAATTTGATGCAAAACTTCCGGATTATTTTGAAGAACTTCTTCGTAAATTGAAAAACAATACTTAAAATTTATGTTAGCAATATTAGCAAGCTAACAGGAGGCGAACAAAAAATGAAAAAAACGAAAGACGATGTAATACGCTTGCATGAAGGCGAACTTAATGTCATGGAATTATTATGGTCAAACAAGGCACTTGCTGCCAAAGATATTGCCAAAATCATTAAGGAATATATCGGCTGGGAAAAAAATACAACATATACTGTAATAAAAAGGCTGATAGACAAAGGAGCCATCGAACGTGAAGACCCGGGGTTCATATGCAGAGCTATAATTAGCAAATCAACCATACAGGAAATCGAAACAAAAGCATTGCTTGATAAAATATATAACGGTTCACTTTCAAACTTTATTGCAACATACCTTGTCAATCAGGAATTTTCGTCAAGTGATATTGCTGAATTAAAAAAGATAACAAATAGGAAACAAGGCTAACCTATCTAAGAGGGTAGTGATTTCATCTTTTCGTTAAACCCCAGTTTTCCGAAAAGATAAGGAGGTAAAAACATATGCCAGCATTAAAACAGGTACAGACAGACTCAGATTACCATAAACAGACAGCTCTTAATGATATAAAAAAACTAAACAGCCAGTTAAAAGAATTACCGGGATTTTGTAGAGATTTTTTCAGAGGTATTGAGCAGACAACGACTACTAAAACACGCATTGGTTATGCGTCAGACTTAAGAACTTTTTTCAGATTTCTTTTCAGCACAAATCCTGAGTTTTCAGGTGATAATAATGAAAAAAAAATTGCCGATATTACGTTGAGTGAACTTGAATCATTAAAACCTGTGGATATTGAAGAATATATGGAATACCTTAAATATTATACATATAACGGTAAACAGTATTCAAATGATGAACGTGGAATTCACAGAAAAATTGCTTCACTTAAAAGTTTTTATTTATACTATCAAAAAAGAGAACTCATATCAAATAACCCGACTACCGTTATAGATATGCCTAAATTGCATGATAAAGAGATAATTCGTCTTGATTCCGATGAAGTTGCCGAACTGTTGGAACTTGTTGAGAATGCCGGCGAACATCTCACCGGTAAGAAAAAAGTTTATTATGAAAAAAATAAATTAAGAAATATAGCTATTTTTACACTATTTTTAGGAACAGGAATCCGTGTTTCAGAATGTGTCGGTTTAAATATAGAGGATGTTGATTTTAAAGAAAACCGTATTAAAATCATAAGAAAAGGCGGCAAAGAAGAATATGTATATTTTGGTGAGGATGTTGCTGAGGCACTTGGAAATTATATCGAATTGTCACGCTGTGAAATAGAGCCAAAAGAAGGACATGAGCATGCCCTCTTCTACTCTATTCAGCGCCGCAGGATAACAGTTCGTGCAGTTGAAGAACTTGTAAAAGATTATGCTGCTCAGGTAACTTCTTTTAAACATATAACACCACACAAGCTCCGCAGTACATACGGTACTGCGCTATACCGCCAGACCGGTGATATTTATCTTGTGGCAGATGTCTTGGGACATAATGATGTAAATACAACTAAAAAACATTATGCTGCTATCGATGATGATTTGAAACGAAGTGCGGCAGGTGCTGTAAAATGGGAAAAATAATAAAGACAATACAGCCTGATACATTACACTAGCGTTTTGTAGGATATTTTTTAAATATTTTTTCAACACCATTATACAATGCTTTAGCAGCTTTTTCTCTATAAGCGGCTTTCTTTAAATTAGGATAATCTTTATTTCCGGTTATAAAGCCCAATTCAACTAGAATTGATGGCACCGTATTATATTTGTTTACAACAAAACCAGCCTGACGAACACCTCTATTTTTAGCATTTATTCCGTCTAATATCGAGTTTAACATCATCGAAGTCATTTTTTTACTATATAAGCCTGTACTTGTAACTTTATTATTTTTTGAAGAATAATATACCTCTGTTCCATTTGCCAGTCTGTTTCCAGCACTATTCATATGAAGGCTCATGAACATATCAGCACTATAAGTTTTTGAAAGCTTTGGTCTTGTATATAAATTTATAAATGTATCATCATGTCTGGTCCAATAGGCTTTAACATTAGAATTATTAGCCTCAAAATATTTGCGTGCCCTTGTATAAATAATTTCAAGATTAAGTTTTTTCTCGTACAGATTTTTATAACTGGCTCCCGAATCTTTTCCGCCATGTCCTGCATCAAGAAGTATTATATTTTTATATATCTTTTTTGGTGCGCCGATTTTTACAGTAAAATATCCATCTTCATTTGTGATTTTATATCCTTGTAATTTGGTTGTCGTTACCACTATTCTGGTATTATTTCCATCGGCAGTCTTATTTACATTGATTTTTTGGATAACAGAACTATTATTAATTGGTATATATTTCTTATAAAAGGAAACGTGATTTCCAGGAACTATAATATAAAATTGTTTATTCCAATACCTGTCTGTTGCCGTAATTTTTTTTGCATCTACACCATCCGGAATCAATGCCTTTATACTGAAAGAACCTTTTTCTAATATTACTGAAAATGTGTTTGCCAAGATTTGCTTACTTACAACATATCTTCCGTCAAAGGTTATTTTGAGGTGGGTATTGTTTTCTTCTTCCCATATTTTAATTTCAGTGACCACACCGTTTTCGAATGATTTGTCTATATCACCGAGAAGATTTTTTGTATCGGCATAGATATATTCTATACTGTTATAATCAGTATTCTCCTTTACTTTGTTCTCATCTAAGTCATTGAGTGCTGTAATGTTAACAATATCATTTCCAGATAAATTTTTAGTATAGATTATACTATTTATGGCATTTGAATATTGGTTTTCATATTCGGTCTGCTTAGAATTTTCATATAATTTTATGTTATCAGTAACACTTATTTCTGTTGCGGACGAATCGTATCCATACCCAAGATTTTGAATGACTTTTGAAGCTGGAACATATATCGTCTTTTTTGCGTTATCTTCGGTATTTTTTGCTTTCATAACAGGCAAATCCATACCGACTACGGATGAACCAACACTTAACTCTTTACTCCCAACAACACACGATACACTTGCATTGCCATAGTTATTAGAAATAAATAATGTGCCTTCATTCTCATCATAGCTATATGTACATCCAAGAATGTCCTGAAGAAACTCTTTTACTGGAACCATCCATACATCATCGACACGAATTGCCGGAAAAGTTTCATTGCTATAGGTAACATTATTGTAGACAGCTTTTAATGAACTGTCATTTTCGATGTTTATATAATTTCCATCATTATTCTGCTCAATTGATACAGATGCATTTGCTATTGCAGGTTTTGGCGCAATACTAAGACACATCGCAGTAATTCCTGCAATAAAAAAAGCTTTTGATATTTTTGAAAATTTATTCATACTAACATAATCCTCCGTATAAGATCTTAATCTTTTATTTTGTCACGATAATATGGTATAAATCATATACATATTTAACGCAACAAATAAATGATAACGGAATATAATGTCAAATGTATGATAAAATGCAGCTACTTATCTGCCGTGGATATCTTTTCATTGTAGATGACAACAGGAATTACTATCTGGTTTCCAGCATATATGGTATTTGATTTAAGACCGTTACACCGCTTTATTTCTGTAATAAAGTCATTAAAAGAGCCATCATATCTATCCTCATACTTTTTGGCTATACTCCAAAGGGAATCATTTTTATTTATAGTAATGCAGATATATGAAAGTTTTTTGTCAGTCTGTAATGTACTTACTCCGGAAGATTTGCTGATATGAAAGCAAAACACCGCAAAAACTGATGATAAAAGTATGACAATTAAAATCTTTATGCACAACATTCTTTTTTGTATAAACATATCTTTCATAAACACAATATCCTCCTTTGTACTTAAACATTTGTTCGCTTCATGTGGTAATAATATCATCAGAACAGTTGTTTGTCAATACTTTTTAAGAAAATTTGTTCGGAAAGAATGTTCGTGTTTCGCTCACTATATAATTTATAATGAACGAAGCTGTTCGCATATGCTGCCATTTTAGTTATTAATATAGTTTTTAATATATTCCATTGTTTTTTGAATAATTCTGATATTTTCAATTGTATCATCTGTTTCAAGTGAATGATTTGCAGCAGGTGTTATATATAATTTTAAATTATATTGGGAACATTTATCTTTAATGTTTTCAGTATCAGCCCAGTCATCAGATGTGCCGTGAAAAGCGATACCGTTTTTGGGATTAAATAGAAATGTTTCTGCAAGAGGTGTCATGTAGATATTTCTACACTCTAAATCGTTCTCCTCTGCATACCGTGCAGCTACTGCAGTTCCTATACTTTTGGAAATAAAAATTATATCACTATATTTTGACCAGTCAACTGCAGCTAGGATTGGTTCAGTTTGTGAATATGCCATTTCAAGTGCTTCTTCCATTTTTTCTTTATTGCCCTTGATTCCTGATGCAAGACCATTGTAATTTACTTTTATACACTCAAAACCGGATTCTTTCGCCAGTTTTTGACTGTAATATAAAAGCGGCTTATCGTTGTGATAACCTATGCCCGGAAAAAATACTGCCAATTTTTGAGTCATTTATTAATCTCCTTGTATAATAGTGATGTAGTCAATAAGACTACTTAGTTAACAAGTTTCTATATCAGATAACAGAAGAAGATGTTCCTCCTACTTTTTTCATGTAAAATGTGTGTATCACACATAATCATAACCACCGGCTTAGCCGGTGGTTTGCTCTGCCCCTATAAGGGGCTTTTTCCTGCTTGAGCCTCAAGGCTCATCGAAATTGTTCGCCTCGCGCA